>JBBRIM010000109.1:0-8932 GCA_038221095.1 Candidatus Limnocylindrales bacterium | reverse complement strand
ACCGCGATGATCACCGTAAGCGGCCGGGCGCCAGGGGCGCAGGGCGTCGACGTCGTGCTCGAGACCTTCGAGCGGGACCGCAGTTACTGCCACACGGTCGGCTACACATCACCGCTCCTGGCGGCGACCGCGGTCGGGGCCGCCCTGACCGGCCGGCCGGTTGACCCGCTGGCCGTGCGCAGCCTGATGGCGGCCGGCATCGACGCGAGGGCAACCGCCGCCGCCGTGGCGATCGCAATGGGCCTGGCGGATGCCCGTCCCATCCTGACGGTTGGCTCGGGCGCGGACCAGGGGGCCGCCCGCGAGCTCGTCCTGAAGATTGAGGAGGGCACCTGGATCCCGGCCGCCATGCGTGAGCTCGAGACGTTTGCCCACGGCCACCTGCCCTCGACCGACGCAGCCACCGGTCTCGTCCTGATCCTGGCCGACCGCCGCGGCGGGCCCGAACGGGTTGACCGTGCGCGCCAGGTGCTGGCAGCGGCCGGCGTCATCGGCATTCGGGTGGCAGGGATCTTCTCGGCCGACCTGTCTCAGGCGCTCGACCCGGCCTTGACGCCCCTCGGGCGGGTGGTCGTCCCCGCGGCACCGGAGCTGCCCGCACCAGTCGCGGCCCTTCTCGCCACGGCTACGCCGCTCCAGCTCATCGTGGAGCGATTAGCCCGGGTCGTTGGCACGAACCCGGATCCGATCCGCCGGATGGACCCGCGCTACGCCGGAGCGGCGGCCATGCTCGAAGGCTGACGCGAGTCCGGAACCGCCGCGAAGCGCAGCCGGATCCCCGTCAGGACGGCATCAGCGAGACGGCAGATACTCTGTCCATCTGCGACGGTCCACGTCAGCCGGCCGCTCAAGCCAACTTCCGCCGCCCGGAGTCCTCGTTGCCCCGCTCCCCGTCACGTCCGCCCGAGCCGTTCCTGTCGCCCGACGATTCGGTCGACGAGTTCGACTACGAACCCGACGATAGCCGCCGGACGGTCTTCCTGCTGGCCTTGCTGGGCCTGATCGCGATTGTCCTGGCCGGCGCCTCGCTGACGATCACTCTGCTGCGCACGAGTGGCGCAACCGCCGATTCCTGCCGGGCATTGGCCTGGGGATCCCTCCCGGACCCATCCACCCTGCCGGCCGGCTGGACGCTCGCCGGCAGTGGCTTCTTCTCCGATGGATACAGCACGTCGCTCGTTGGCCCGACCCCAGCGGGTACGACGGCAACCACGCCCTCGATCTACGTCCGACTCAACTGCCTGGGCAGTGACGATCACCTGGCCCTGACCCGATCACGCGATGCCGCGCTGGCGACGGGCGCGACGAACGTCGCGTTCGCCCGGCTCGGTGATGAGTCGTTTGCCCTCCAGGAAGCGACGGGCGGCACGACGGTCTATTTCCGGAGGCGTGGGATCGTGGCTTATCTCGTGGCGTCCCCGACGGTGACGCCGACCGAGTTGCAGCAGTCCGCCACGGCGCTGGACCTGGCGATTGCCGCGGCCACGTCGACGAGTGGGTCGGGGGCCACCGGCAGCCTCCCATCGGCTCAGCCGAGTGGGGGAGTGGCGCTGGGGTCGCCAGGTCCAAGCGTGAGCCAGGGTCCCAGTCCAGCCGCCAATCCCAGCCCGGCCGCCTCAGCGTCCCATGCCGTGCCCGACCTCGAGGCGATCCTGCCGCACCTGGTCAACGGCACTCCGTTCACGAGCCAGAGCCTCACCGGCGCGGATGCGCTCGGGACCGATGGCTCGAGCGTCTCCCTGGCTGCTTCGATCAAGAACTTCGGCAAGGTGCCGGCCGACTTCCAGGTAGCCGAGACGTACGACGCCTCGGGCACGGTGGCCGTCACCGTGATCGGGTTCCGCCTCGTGGGCGTCGATGGCGTCCCGCTGCGACAGGCAATCCTGGCCAGCTGGCTGGCGGCGGCCGGATCGGGGATGACCACGGCGCCGGCGACGGTCGCGGGCAAATCCGTGATCAAGGTCAACTACAGCGATGGGGGCCCACTCGACTACGTCTATGTCCACGGGGCGACCGTGTTCGACGTCTCCACTGCCGATCCGACGCTCGCTGCCACGGTGCTCAAGCTCCTGCCCTGACGCCGGACGGTCCGGCCGACGCGCTACCCTTCACCCGGGCCGAAGTGGCGGAACCGGCAGACGCGGCGGACTTAAAATCCGCTGGGGGTAACCTCGTCCGGGTTCAAATCCCGGCTTCGGCACCAGTTCGGACGCGAACGATCGGGTCACAGGCGGCCTGCGCGGGGAGTCCTATCGTCAAGTCGCGGTGACTGTTGGTAACCCTGGGTGAGGTCGATGTCCCGGACGGTTAGTTGGTCTCCCGGCTCCTCGCGCCGGTCAAACGGCGCCACGGCCCTCGTCTGCATTGCGGCCGTGGCCCTCCTGGCGGCCGCCTGCTCGGCCCATCTCGGCCCAACGCCTGGCGCCATTGGTGCGCTTGCCACGCCGAGCTCGACGCCCGCGGCCGATCCAGTCCCCGCGGCATCGAGTGGCGGACTGGCGACACCGGACGCCAGCCCGCCACTCCCGGCGCCATCCTCGTCGGCCGGTCCCGGAGCGACGAACCTGCCGGCGATTCCGCCGGGCGCCGTGCCGATCCTGTACTACCACAGGGTCGAGGCGCCACCGCCGGACTACCCGAACTGGAGCAAGGCCCGCAAGGCCGCCTTCATCGCCTATGACGTCGTGCCCGCCGCCTTCAGCGCCCAGCTCGACTGGCTCGTGGCCAACGGCTACAAGACGATCCTGCCCCGGGATCTGGCGGCCCACTGGGACTCCGGGACGGCGCTGCCGGCGAAGCCCGTGCTCCTGACCTTTGATGATGGCTCGCACGACTGGGTCGACCTGATCCTGCCAATGCTCCGGGCGCGCGGAATGGTCGCCGAGTTCTACCTCACGCTGACGGCCATCGGCGACGGCAACATCAGCTGGGCCGAGGTCCAGGCGCTGGCATCCGCCGGGCAGGGGATCGGTGCCCACGACGTCCACCACGTCCAGCTCGCCGAGCTTGGCGCCGGTCGGCCGGACGCCTCGCCGGCCACGATGTGGGCCGAGGTCCGCGGGGCCCGTGACACCATCTTTCAGCACCTCGGCGCCTACCCGGATTCGATGGCCTACGTCGGGGGCGGCTTCGATGCCACCCTCGAGGCCCTGGTGCGACAGGCGGGCTACACCACGGCTCGTTCGATCCGCCGGGGGATCGTCCAGACGGCCGGCCTGCGCTTCGAGCTGCACGTGGTCCGGATCGGGCCCCATGATGACGTCAGCGACGTGGTCGGGGGCACGATCGTTCCGGGCCTGCCGGTCTTCAGTGCCCGGATGCACGGGGTCTCGGACCAGCCGCCCCGCTAGGCTCGGGAACCGCCGGTCCCAAACTACCGTCCTGAGGTGACAATCCGCGTGCTCCAGCGGGGCACGGGTCATCAACCGGAGGTCCTCCCGTCATGCGCCCAGGTCGCGTCGCCCTCTTGCTTGTCACGAGCCTGCTGCTCGTCGGAGCCTGCACCGGAGGCCCGGGTGGCAGCTCCGCCCCCTCGCCGTCGACGCCCGCCTCGGGCGGTCCCGGGACGCCGGCACCGTCGCCGAGTTCCGCCGGGCTCATCTTCAGGGCGGCCTACGAGGGCGGGTTCATCGCACCATCAGGCAGCCGTGCCAGGTTGCCGCTCGTGTCGGTCTTTGGCGACGGCCGGATCATGACCGAGGGCGCCGTGCCGGCGATCTATCCCGGACCGCTGGTCGCCCCCATCATCGTTCGGTCGGTGGGAGTCGCTGGGGCGCTGGCAATCCTCAAGGCAGCCGAGGACGCGGGCCTGTCCGGAGCCGGCATCACTGACGGTGGACCACCCGTGGCCGATGCGCCCACGACGGTCATCACGGTCGTTCGTGACGGGGTCCCAACGGTCTCCCGCTTCGCGGCGCTGGGCATCGGACCGGGCCAGCCGTCCGCCAGCCAGCAGGTCCGGGCTGCCGTCGAGGCGCTCCTTGCGCGCCTGACCGGGACGGACACGTTCGGTGGGCCGACCACCCCGGACGGGGTCTACCGACCGCTCGGGTACAAGCTCTTCGTGACGCCGGGAGCCCCTGAGTTGACCGATCCGAGCCTGGCCCGCCCGCCGGTGGCCTGGCCGCTGGCCGGCTCGCTGGGGGCGATCGGCACGGCCGATCCGCTCGGTGGCGACGGCGCCCGCGTGGGCGCGGTTGTCGGCGCCGACGCTGCCACGATCGGCCCGATCCTCGCCGCCGCGACCCACGTCACGCCCTTCACGTCCGGAGGGAAGGAGTGGACGATCGTCGTCCGTCCGCTCTTCCCGGATGAGGCGGCGGCGGTCGGTGGCTGAATGACGGCGCGCGACGAATGACCCGGTGACTGACCCGCCACGGCGTCTGGCCGACCGGGTCAGGCCCCTGGCCGAGCGGCTCATGGGGCATCCATGGGCAGGGCCGGCGGTCCTCCTGGTTCGGCTCGCCTGGTCCGTCTTCCTCTTTGGCTGGTTTGCCTGGCAGACCTGGCAGCGGATCTCATTCTTCGTCGTGCGCGACTTTCCGCTGGGGATCGACGCCCGGATCTACTACCGGGGTGTGCTGGCCTGGCTGAACGGAGGTAATCCCTGGGATGCGGCCGTGGCGGTCGGCGGCAGCACCTACCACTACGCCGGATCGCCGGTGACGACCGTGCTGCTGGCGCCGGCCGGCCTGCTCAGCGAGAACGTCTTCACCGGCGTCTGGCTGGTCCTGACCTGGGCCGCCGCAGTCTGGATCCTGCACCGGGTCCACCTGCCCATCTGGTGGTTGCTATTTCCGCCGATCAGCGAGGCCCTCTTCTCGGCCAACCCGCAGCTGATCGTGCTGGCCCTGCTGCTGACCCATCGAACCTGGCTGGCGGCCGTGGCGACCGGGCTCAAGGTATACGCGTTCATTCCGCTGGCCGGCGAGAGCCGCTGGCGGGCGATCGGGGTGGCAGTCGTCCTGAACGTGGCCACGATCGCCATCGCGCCCGGCCTGTGGGCCCGCTACATCGCCGACTTCGGGAAGATCTCGACCCGTCTCGGTTACGAATCGGGGCAGGGGGACTCCGCCTTCTACGTTCCGACGCTGCTGGCCGTCACCGCGCTCGCCATCGGGTTGCTCGCCTTGCGCGATCGACGCGCCGCGGGCTGGCTGGCCGTCCCGGCACTCTGGCCGGCGAGCCAGCTCCACTATTCGACAATGGCCCTGCCGGTGATGTCGCCGCTGATGGCAATCGTCCTGGCCATCCCCGCCTTCCACCTCCCACCCGAGATCATCATCGTGGAGGTCATCCGGCGGCTGTTCGCCCCGGCCGTGACGGGCTATCTGGGGCGCCGGCGCCCGGCGGCCGGCCCGAGCGCGTCCAGCGCGGACTGAGCCCGAGCGACGTCAGCGCCGCCGGCCGAAGATGCCGCTCGACTTGCGCTCGTCGACCTGTGCGGCTGCCCCTACCAGGATGGGTGTGCCCTGCTCGGCAAAGGCCAGCGAGGCGATCTGGGCAAAGCGCTCGGCGATGACCGTCCGGGCCGCGCCGCGGACGACCGGGATCCCCTCGTTGACGGCCTTCTGGTAGAGAAACGGGTCGTAGGGCAGGTCGAGCGCGATCTTCGCACCCAGCCCGCTCTCGACGTCGCGCAGCTTGAGCAGCTCCCGGGCGAACGTATTGTTCAGGATGAACGTGGTCTTGGCCACGGTCGAACCGGTTTCGTTGAAGTAGTCGATCAGCAGGTGGACGGCCTTGAGTGCGGCGATTTCCGGGTAGATGGGGATGACCACGCCCTCGGCCCGCTCGATGACCGTCAGGCTGCGCTCGTCGAGGTACGAACCGGCGTCCACCACGACATGATCGTAGGCATGGCAGACCGAGGTGAGGAGCTCCTCGACGTGAGCGACGCTGACGGTCTCGGCCAGCTCGGGTGAACCGGGCGCAGCGAACACCGCCAGGCCGAAGTTGGTGAGCGCGGCGTAGGAACGGACGAGTTCCGGATCCCGCCGGGATTGGTCGTCCCGGGCCAGGTCGGCCAGGGTCTGGCGGGGGCGCACGTTGAGATGGGTGGCGACCTGGCCGAACTGCAGGTCGAGGTCGATGATCGCGACCCGGCCGGGCCGGCGCTCCGCCATCACCGAGGCCAGGTTGGTAGCCAGGGTGGTCGTGCCGGCGCCGCCCTTCGGGCTGAAGACGGCGACCAGGGCGCGCGGTCGCCCCTGCCTGGTTTCCGTCGCCAGGAGCGGGGCGAGGACGCGCGAACTGCTGAACCGAACGACCAGGGCCTCGATCCGCGCCTCGAGCTCGCGAGCGTCAAACGGCTTGGCGATCACGTCGTCGGCGCCCACCTCCAGGAAGCGGATCCGCTCCTCGACGTCGTCGGTCTGGCAGATGCACAGGACGGGGATCGAGGCGAGGGCCACCTGCGAGCGCAAGGCACGACAGACCTCGGCGGCACTCATCGCCGGGTCGGTCACGTCGATGATCACCATCGTGTGTTCGACCGCCGCGGCAATCGCGGCAGCCGCATCGTCGACCACCGTCACCAGGGCACCACTCGCCAGCAGGGCACGCTGGATCAACTCTGCGCTGGCAGGGTCGCGATCGAGGAGCAGGATTGAACTCGTGGGCACAGGCTCTCCGGGATGCAGACGGGCGGATCGGGCTCAGGATACAACGGGTCCACTCAGGGTCGGCCGCGGTCCCGATCGGGACCCATGCTAGACTGGCGTCCTTGTCCTTTCGGCTCCGCCCCGGCAGTGCCGGTCCAGCGAGGGCATTCCCACAGGAAGGAGTGATGCGCGCGTGCGCCGATACGAATTGATGCTCGTTCTACGACCGGACCTGGCCGACGACAAGAGCCAGGCCCTGGTGGACCGGATCACCCGCCAGATCACCACGGCCGGTGGCCAGATCGTCAAGGTCGCACCCTGGGGCCGCCGCCGGCTGGCCTACCCGATCGATCGCCATCGCGAGGGCTCGTATCACATCATCCACTTCGAGGCCCCCAACGACTCGATCGTCGAGCTCGAGCGAAGCCTCCTGATCATGGAAGAGTTGCTCCGCCACCTGGTCACCCGGGTCGAGCGTCCGATCAAGGCCTCCCGCCGGTCCGACTCGTCCGACCTGCTCGGCGAGGACGACGATGCCCTGCCGCCGGGCGAGGACGAGGAATACGACGAGCCGCGCGGCGAGCTGATCGACGAGTCGGAGAGCGAAGCCGCTCCCGCCGCGATCGACTGAGAAGCCGGAGGACAGCGTCGTGTCGCTCAACAAGGCGATGATCATTGGCAACCTCGGGCGTGATCCCGAGATGCGCTACACCCCTGGTGGCCAGGCCGTCACCCAGTTCACAGTGGCGGTCAACCGCAACTACAAGGGCCAGAACGGGGAGTGGCAGGAAGAGACCGAGTGGTTTCGGGTGGTCGTGTGGGGCCAGCAGGCCGAGCGCGCCGCCGAATACCTGCGCAAGGGCAACAAGGTCTACATCGAGGGCCGCCTCCAGACCCGGCAGTGGGAAGACAAGGACGGCCAGAAGCGCTACACCACCGAGCTTGTGGCCAACCAGGTCACCAACCTCGAACGGCGCAGTCGCGAAGAGGACGGCGATCCGGGCCCTGCATCGGGTGCACCGTCCGGCGCTGCCAACCGGCCCGCCCAGGCCGGCCGGGCCGATGAGCCGGGCAGTCCAGCCGGCGACAAGCTTGACGAAAGCAACTTCGACGACCTGCCCTTCTAGCCCGTCGATCCCGCCCACCACCAGCCCCACCTGACGACATCACCGGGAGACCAGATCACCGATGCCCCCGTTCGCGAGCAAGACCAAGAAGCGTGACGACTACCGCGACCGTCGCCGCCGCAAGGTGTGCGCGTTCTGCGCCGACAAGACGGTTCTGATCGACTACAAGGAGGTCAACCGCCTCCGGCGCTACCTGTCGGAGCGAGCCAAAATCGAGCCCCGGCGCAAGACCGGCACCTGCGCCGGACACCAGCGTGAGCTGTCGGTTGCCCTCAAGCGTGCCCGTCATGTCGCTCTTCTGCCGTACGCACCGCAGCACCTGCGCCCCTGATCGCGGCTGAGCGGCCGGGTGCCGCCGCCCACGTCTGGCCTGGCGGCCCGAATCTGAACCGGTGAGCCGATGACCCTGCTCCTGCTGTTCGGCGCCTTTGTCGTCATCCTGGCTGGCGCCGAACTGTTCACCAATGCGGTCGAGTGGGCCGGTCACCACTTTGGCCTGGCCGAAGGCGCTGTCGGCTCGGTCCTGGCCGCCGTTGGCACGGCCCTGCCCGAGACGATGATCCCGCTCGTCGCCATCCTCTTCGGCGGCGGCGTGCGATCAGATGCGGTCGGGATCGGGGCCATCCTTGGCGCGCCGTTCATGCTGGCGACCCTGGCCATGTTCGTGACCGGGCTGGCGGTCATCGCCCGGGCGCGCAGCCGGCCGACCGGTGACCTGCTCTCGATCGACCCGATCCTGCTCGGCCACGACGTCCGTGTCTTCTCCCTGATCTACGGCTTCGCGATCGCGGTGGCCTTCCTGCCGGCCGATCTGACCGCTCCGCGCTGGCTCGCCGCAGTCGCCCTGATCGGGGCTTACGGCTGGTACGTCCGAGGCCACCTCCAGACCGAGGCGAGCGAGGCACCGGCCAGCCTGGCGCCCCTCCGCTTCGGGCGTCTCGATCAGGCCCCCGTGCCGTCACCGCGGCCGGCCGGTGGCTCAAGCGACCCTCGCCTGCGAATCGTGCTCGCCCAGTTGTTCGTGGCCCTTGCCGCGATTGTCGGTGGTGCGGTCGTCTTCGTTGGTGCCGTGGAGGAGCTGGCCCGGGCCGTCGGCCTCGATGAGACGCTGCTGGCCCTGGTCATTGCCCCGATCGCGACCGAGCTGCCCGAGAAGCTCAACAGCGTGATCTGGATCCGCCAGGGCAAGGACCCCCTGGCGCT
>JBBRIM010000108.1:0-8943 GCA_038221095.1 Candidatus Limnocylindrales bacterium | reverse complement strand
CAGCTGGCCGGGCTCGCCCGCTCGACCCGCGAACAGATCGCGATCGCCAATCAGACGATCTGACGGCTAGCAGCTAGCGGCATGCCCGGTTGGGAGCCCGTCCCAGACGCCCGGCTGGTACTCGGCGCCCGGCCCGGGGGTCAGAAGGCCTCCAGCGGTTGGCGGTTTCCGAACGTCGGCTGGGTGCCGGCCGGCTGCCCCGCCCAGCGTGCGGCGTTGGCGATGACCCGCTGGACATCGGCCTGGAAATAGGTCGGATACGTCTCGTGGCCGGGTCGGAAGTAGAAGATGCGGCCACGGCCGCGCTCGAAGCAGCACCCGCTCCGGAACACGTCACCGCCCTGGAACCAGCTGACGAGGACGAGCCTGTCCGGCGCCGGGATGTCGAAATGCTCCCCGTACATCTCTTCGTGGTCGATGACGAATGATTCACCCAGGCCCTCGGCGATTGGGTGCGAGGGATCGACGACCCATAGTCGCTCGCGCTCGCCGGCCTCGCGCCACTTCAGGTCGCAGCTGGTGCCCATCAGGCGCCGGAAGATCTTGGAGTGATGACCGGAGTGCAGGACGATGAGGCCCATTCCGTCAAGCACGCGCCGCTGGACGCGCTCCACGACGGCATCGTCGACCTCGTCGTGCGCTGCGTGGCCCCACCACGTCAGGACGTCCGTCGCCGCCAGGACCGACACGGTGAGCCCGTGCTCCGGCTCGTCGAGGGTGGCGACGCTGACCTCGAAGCCGACCGCCTTGAGTCCCTCGGAGATCGGGGCATGCATCCCATCGGGATAGATGGCGTGGACCTCCGGGTCGGACCGCTCCTGACGGTATTCGTTCCAGATAGTCACGTGGGTCATGAGCCGAGGCCCTCGTAACCGAGGCGAGGCGATCGTGGCAGCGGCGCCAAGCTCGGCACCGCTCCGATCGGCGTTGCGGACGGGGCATGGTCCGGTCCCGTTGGGTTGACGATCACTGCGCCACCCCGGGCGGATGACGCTCGGATCGCATCCCAGAGTCGGGCCATCCGCAAGCCGACCTCCGGCGGGCTCGGGTTGGGCGATCGACCAGCGCGCACATTGAGGAACTGCTGCCAGACAGGGATCGTGGCGACGGAACGGATCTTTCGAAGCCGATCCTGGCCCGTGCGCTGGAGCTCGAGCTCCTCGCCCCAGATCCCCGTCCTCAGGATTGCCTTGGTCGTGAACACGCGGATGTCCGACTGGCACGACGGGATCGCCATGCCGCAGGCGTTCATGGTCACCAGCCCACCCGACGCCAGGCGACCCAGGACGACCGCTCGGACGTCGACCGGATGGCCGTCGTCCTCAAGCCAGGCGGCGACTTCGGTGAAGTCCTCGCCGGCCAGGTCCAGGACGGTATTCAGCATATGAGCACCCGTGTCGAACAGGAATCCACCCCCGGAGGTCTGCGGATCCTGGCGCCAACTGCCCCGGGTCAGGGATCCCCAGTCCTGCCACACCATGGCATTGACGTTGAGGATCCGCCCGAGCTCGCCGGACCGGAGCATCCGAGACGCCTCGCGCACCTGGGCCGAGAGGCTGCCTTGGAACGCGACGACGAGGAGGCGCCCGGTCCGATCGCGAGCCTCGATGAGCGCGGTGGCCTCATCGGCGGTCATCACCATCGGCTTCTCGAGCAGGACATCCAGGCCGGCCTCCAGGCAGGCCTGTGCCTGCGCGAAGTGGAAGACGTGCGGCGTGATGATGAACACGGCATCGAGCTGATCGGCGAACCTCTCGAGGAACCGCCGCCAGTCGGGTTCGTTCGGCGGGACGGGTATGCCCTGTTCGCGGATGAGAGCAGCAGCCGCTTCATAGGCCGCGGGCGACGGTTCGCACAGGGCGGTGACCTCGGTGTCGGGACGACCGATGATCTCACGCAGGTGGGAACGGGCCATCACGCCCATGCCGATGAACCCCACCCGGGTGCGCGGCGATTCGGCCATCCCCTGGGAACCTCCGATCTCTGGACTACTGCCGCCAGGACGATCTGCGCAGACGGTACCCTACTGACTCCGGTCGGTGAGCGCGACTGCTCCTGACCCTGCGGAGCCTGGGAGATCGTGCTGGACGGTGGAGCCGCGACTGCCAAGCTTGTCTTCATTCCCACGACGTCGAGCGCCATTGAAGCAACCAGGTCGTCAGCCGCGAACCGCCGCTCCTGCGGTCAAAGCCGGGATGAAGCTGCACTGGAGCACCACGAAGTGGAGGAGCGGCGGCAGGATCGCGATCGCCAGTTGAAGCCGGCGTACGGCCACAGGAAGGCAGCCATGATCGCCCAGAGCGCAGGATGGGCGTCGGCTTCGGTCGGGAAGGCCGTCCAGGCCGTCGCGGCGGAACTGCGTTCATCCGGTCGGAGCTACTACCACTCCTGACCAGCGATAGGCTGGCCCCGATCGAGACCAACGGAGGAGGCGAGCGAGTGGCAGAGGGGGTCGAGGCAAGCCCGCTGCTCGAGACGAAGCTGTACGCCCCGAGGCGGCGCGATGGCGTGGTGCCCCGCTCGCGTCTGGCCGAGCGGCTGGATCGAGGCGCGCAATCGAAGCTGACCCTGATCTCGGCGCCTGCCGGCTTCGGCAAGACGACGATGCTGGCCGACTGGCTCGCGGCCGCCCCGGCCGATCAACGGGCGACGGCGTGGCTCTCGCTCGACCGCGGCGACAACGATCCCGCGACGTTCTGGGCCTATGTGCTGGCCGCCCTGCAGGCGGCAACGCCCGGGGTGGGCGAAGGGGCGCGCCTGCTTCTTGACTCGGCCCAAGCGCCGATCGAGGGGGTCCTGACCACGCTGCTCAACGAGCTGAGCGCCGTCCCGAGGGACATCGTGCTCGTGCTCGACGACTACCACCTGGTCGACGCGCCGGAGATCCAGGACGGCATGGCGTTCTTGCTGGAGCGGATGCCGCCACAGTTGCACGTGGTGATCGCCACCCGAGCCGATCCGGCGCTGCCACTGGCCCGCCTGCGGGCACGTGGCGAGCTCGTCGAGATCCGCGCGGCCGATCTTCGTTTCACGCCCGACGAAGCGGCGGCGTACCTCAACGGGGCGATGGGCCTGGCGTTGACGGCACAGGATGTCGAAGCGCTCGAGGGGCGTACCGAGGGCTGGATCGCCGCGCTCCAGCTGGCGGCGCTCTCGCTCCAGGGACGAACCGATATCGCCGGCTTCATCGCGGGCTTTGCCGGGGATGACCGCTACATCGTCGACTACCTCGTCGAGGAGGTCCTCCACCGGCAACCCGAACAGGTCCGGAGCTTCCTGCTCAAGACCTCGATCCTGACCCGGCTGAGCGGCCCGCTGTGCGATGCCGTCACCGGCCAGGACGGAGGCAGGGCCACCCTGGAGGCGCTTGATCGAGCCAACCTGTTTCTGGTCCCGCTCGATGACCGCCGCCGGTGGTACCGCTACCACCACCTGTTTGCCGACGTCCTGCGAGCGCGCCTGCTGGACGAGCAGCCCGACCTCGTACATGAGCTGCATCGGCGAGCGGGCGAGTGGTATGAGCAGGATGGCGAGCGGTCGGAGGCCATCCGGCACGCCATGGCGGGCGAGGACTTCGCGCGAGCAGCGGACCTGATCGAGCTGGCGATCCCGGCGATGGGTCGGGGTCGGCAGGAGATGATGCTGCGCGCGTGGCTCGAGGCCCTTCCCGGCGAGCTGTTCGAGGTCAGGCCGGTGCTGGCTGTCGGGTATGTCGGGGCGCTGATGTCTACCGGGCAGTTCGAGGGGGCGGACCGGCTCCTGCGGGCCGCCGAGCGCTGGCTGGACACGCCGACTGGAGCACTGGCGCAACCAGACGCCCGATCGGCCGGGATGGTCGTCCGGGATGAAGCGGAGTTTCGCCGTCTGCCAGGCGCGATCGCCATGTACCGCGCGGCCCAGGCCCTGATCCGTGGTGACATGGTGGGCACGATGACCCATGCCCGGCGGGTGCTCGACCTGGTAAGTGAGGACGACCACCTGAAGCGCGGAGGCGGAGCTGGACTCCTGGCGCTGGCGTGCTGGACGAGCGGGGATCTCGATGGTGCGCAGCGCTGGTACGTCGATTCCATGGCGAGCCTGGAGAAGGCCGCGCACCTCTCCGATGTGATCGGCTGCTCGATCGCGTTGGCCGACATCCAGATCGCCCAGGGCCGGCTCGACGACGCGCTGCGCACGTACGAGCGTGGCTTGCAGATCGCGATGGGCCAGGGGGGACCCGCGTTGCGGGGGGCGGCGGACATGCGCGTTGGCATGAGCGACCTGCTTCGCGAGCGCAATGACCTTCAGGCCGCCTCCCAGCACCTGCAGACGAGCCGCGAGCTGGGTGAGGCGAATGGCCTGCCCCAGAACCCATACCGGTCGCGTGTCGCGGCGGCCCGGATGCGTCGGGCGGCCGGGGATCTTGACGGTGCGGTCGAGCTTCTTGACGAGGCCGAGCGTCTGTACGCAGGTGACTTCTCCCCCGATGTGCGCCCGGTCGCCGGCGTGAGAGCCAGGGTTTGGATCGCCCAGGGGAAGCTATCGGAGGCATGGCGCTGGGCCCGGGAGCATGACCTGACCGCCGCCGACAAGCTGGGGTACCTCCGCGAGTTCGAGCATGCCACGCTGGCGAGGTTGCTCCTGGCGCAGGGAATGCGAGACCGCTCCAACCACGGCATTCGTGAAGCGATCGAGCTGACGGAGCGCCTGCTGGCAGCTGCAGACGCCGGCGGCCGGAAGGGGAGTGCGATCGACATCCTCGTCGTGCAGGCGCTGGCGCGCCACGCTCGCGACGATGCGCCGGGTGCCCTCTCGTCGCTGGGGCGCGCGCTGGCGCTGGCCGAGCCACAGGGCTACGTCCGCATCTTCGTTGACGAAGGGCCGCCCATGGTCGCGCTGCTGAAGCTGGCGGCGAAACAGCCCGACGCCTCGGGCTACGTCCGGCGGCTCCTGGCTGCCTTCGTCGTGGCCGAGGGGCGAACGCCCGTCGAACAGTCACTGATCGAACCGCTCAGCGAGCGGGAGCTCGAGGTCCTTCGGCTGCTCGGGAGCGATCTCGGTGGACCGGACATCGCTCGTGAACTGGTCGTGTCCCTGAACACCGTGCGGACGCACACCAGGAACATCTACGCAAAACTCGGCGTGAATGATCGTCGGGCCGCGGTCCGCCGAGCCGCTGAGCTCGGCCTCCTCTCACGCGCCCGGGACCGCCGACCCGCCTCGTAGTCCGTCGCGCGCTGACAAATCACCACGTTCCTCACCACATCTGGTGATGCGCGCTCACCACGTCCGCTTCCACATTGGGTCCAGTGACTCAGGTCGGTGTTGCCGGCCGGACCCAGATGGCGAAGGAGCGCGATGACCGAACGACACAGCCTGCAAGGGGATCGCCCCGAGGCCGGACGCTACCAGATCCGGCTCACGGGGCACCTCGACGCGCACTGGGCCAGCTGGTTCGACGGCCTGACCGTCAGCCGTGAGGACGACGGGACCACCGTCATCAGCGGTCTCGTCGCCGACCAGGCAGCCCTCCACGGCCTGCTCCAGCGAGTGCGCGACCTGGGCCTGCCACTCGTCTCGGTCAGCCGGGTCGAGCCCCAGCCAACCAGTCCATCCACGAAAGGACACCGACCATGACCGACACCAGCCGATCCACCACGGCCAAACGAGTCCCGATGGACGCACACAGAAAGACGGCGCTCACGGTGGGCGTGCTCTTCATCCTCACGTTCATCACATCGATCGGAGGCGTGCTTGCCTACGGCACGGTGCTGAGCGACCCCACCTACATCACCGGCGCCGGCTCCGACACCCGGGTGTTCCTTGGTGCGTTCCTCGAGTTGATGCTGATCCTCACCAACATCGGCTGCGCCACCGTGCTCTTCCCACTGCTCAAGCGACAGAACGAAGGCCTCGCCCTCGCCTACGTCGCCGCTCGGATCGTCGAGTGCACGTTCATCCTGGTCGGCCTGCTGAGCCTCCTGGTCATCGTCACCCTGCGCCAGAACGCGGCCGGCGCCGATGCGGGCGCGCTCGTCACGGTCGGCAGGTCGCTCCGCGCCCTTCATGACTGGACCTTCCTGCTCGGCCCCGGCTTCACCGACGGGATCGGGACCGGCCTGATCCTGGGCTGGCTGCTCTACCGCTCCGGCCTGGTGTCACGGCGCATGGCGCTCTTCGGCGTCGTCGGCGGTCCTCTGCTCGCCGCGTCAGGCATCGCCGTTCTGCTCGGCGTGATCCCGCAGTTCTCATCGGCGCAGGGTCTCCTGACCGTCCCGGAGGTCATCTGGGAACTGTTCCTGGGCCTGTGGCTCACCTTCAAGGGGTTCAGCTCATCCTCGATCGTCGCGGCTGACGGCCGGGAGCAGGCCATCGCTCCGGCCTACGCCGCCGCCTGACACCAAGGGCCCCGGAGCTGGTCTCCGGGGCCCTTCTCTTACCCCGGGGCCGACTGGTTGCTCCCAATCGCACCGGACAAGAGAGAAAGGAAGCACCGTCATGTCCAAGGCAAAGATCGGCACGCTGGCCGTCCGCGAGCAGACCGTTCAGCCCTGCCGCGGTTCGGGATCGCCCCCCACCTGACCGTGTTGCTGGGGATCGGCCAGTCGCACTCTCGATCCGTTGGATCTGACTCGCCCGGTCGTTCGCGTCTGGCGACGAGTCAGGGCCGGACGACGAGAGCGAATCACGGGAGAACTTCCGAGGAAATCTGTCGCGAGCTGATGGACGTCGAAGGCCTTCATGACGCGGCCGCCTCGGACGCCCGACCCGGCGCCCCAACGATGGTTCGAGGGCCCTCGGACGATCGGGATCCCTTGATGGTGAGCTTGAACAGCCAGACGATCAGCAACGCTTCTCCGACGAACGTGAAGACACTGATCGTCAGGGAGTACTCAGGCACGAGGATCGCTCCGAACGAATCGGCCAGATACCCGGCGCCGGCAAGGACAACCAGGGCGCCGAGGAAGTTCGGGAACGCGACCGACCTGATCAGCAGGGCGCCAAGCCCAGCGAGATGCAGGCCGAAGATCGCGAGGGCCAAATGCCAGCCATTGCCGAACGAGGCGATCGAGGAGGCGACCTGGGCCTGGATCTGCGAATGAGAGAGGGCCGTCGCGTGGGCACCCTGGAGGAGTTGCGCCACGTCAACCAGGTTGACGAGCGCGTACGCAAAGACGGCCGCGTAGACCACCCGCAACCACGCTACGAGGAGCGCGAGGCTCTCGTTCGCCGGCCGCAGGATGACGTACAGGCCCCCCGCGACCACGATGTCGAGGATGGCGACGACGAGGAACGCAGCGATCGCAAACCGGAACGACCCCAGCGAGGCCGCGATGTTCGCGACGGTCGCCGCGTTGTCGCTCGGGATGACGAGCATCTGGAGGACCCCGAAGTTCGCGAGGGGCGCCAGGATAGCCATCAGCAGGAGGCTCACGGCTGTGGCCAGCGCAGCGGTGCGATGGGTATGGTTGGCGACAAACAGGCTGGTGGCGGTCGGAACGTTCACGGATTCTCCTACAGTGTCGATGGGACGCGGCCGCTGGCTGGCGGCTCGGCTGGGGAAGGGCTGGGCGCTCATTGGTGGACGGCGGTAGAGCCGTCGAGTTTCGTGCCCGACCGGGTCGCCTGGATGACGGACTGGATCGCCGCGGAGGACGCAAGTGCACCCGGCTCGCTCTCGATGAGCGAGACGTGCGTCAGGTCGGGGAAGACGCGGTGGGATACGTTGGTCGAGAGGGTCGCAAGCCGGTCCTGCTGGTCGAGCCAGCCGTCGAGCGCCCCCGCCATGGCGGTGACCACCACGAGCGGACGGTTGCCGAGGTCTGGCAGGACGGCCACTGCATCCTGGATGTGATCGAGCTCGATGAACTCGGTGACGAAGCTCGAGACCCCCTTGGCGGTGATCTCGTGGGCATGTCGCGGAGCCTCGAACTCAGCGGGCAGGTCGCTCGCCTCAGCGGAGAGCAGGAGCCGCGCAACGCCGACACGGGCGAGGGCCGGCAACATCCCGGCTAGGGTGCTGATCGGGCTCTGCGCTGACTGCCCGGCGGCCGACGCGGGCGTCGTGTGGGGCGACTGCGCATCGAGCAGCACGACCCCGGCGACCTCGTTCGGGTAGGTCGCCGCGAAGACTCGGACGTACAGCCCGCCCGCCGAGTGGCCGGCGAGGACGTACGGCCCAGGGTTGCCGGACGCTACCAGGAGCGAATGCAGGTCATGCGCCAGGGCTATCGCGTCCTGGTCTGTGCTCACGGCTTCACTGCGGCCGCGGCCGGCGCGGTCATAGGCGCAGACGCGCGTGGTCGACGCGATCCTCGGGGCGATGCGCGCAAAGTAGGCCGACCCCTGGCCGAGGCCGCCCTCGAGAACGACGGTCGGGCTGCCGCTGCCAGTGCACTCGATGTACATGCGGTGTCCGTCGACTGCGATGAGTTTCCCGCTGGCGAGAGAGGCGCCACGATCGGTCGCCTCGATGACCGTCTCCAGCACTCCGCCGACGGCGAGCAGCGCGAGCACGCCGACGACCGGGTAGAGCAGCCAGCGCGATCGCCCTGGAACGTCACGACGGACGCGCTGGAAGAGCCACGCCACCAGGGCGAGAACCGGGACGGGCCACACCCATGCGAGCAGGTCCATCACCTCGGCCCCCGGCGCCAGCGCGATGAGCGCCAACCCCGTCACGCCGAGGATGCCCGCCGGCACGAGCGCCCATCGCTGCGGCCGATCCGTGAACCGGATCGTCAGCGCCGCGAGCAGCGCCCAGCCGATGCCCCATCCGAGCAGGGCCGCGCCGGTCGCCCGACTCTCGCCACCGCCGTTGGCGGGCCCGAGGGCGAGCACGATCGGAAGGAGGAGGCCGGCCACCAACGAGGCGGCAACGGCGGGGAGGAGACGGCGGGATGGCGTTTGCGCCTCGTCCGTCGCGGTCCTCGATCCGGTAGTCGCTTGGCGGCCCGCGGCCGT
>JBBRIM010000107.1:0-9007 GCA_038221095.1 Candidatus Limnocylindrales bacterium | reverse complement strand
TCCTGATCGGCTTCACGGTCATGATCGCCGGCGTCCTGCTCCTCGCCCCGACCGATCTGCGCCGGAATTCCCGCCGCAGCTGAGGATCGCCCCGAAGCGACTCAACAGGACCCGGGAGTGCCAGGCTTCCGGGTCTTGTGTTGTCCGGCGCCTGGCCGCCGACGGTTCTTGAACGCTCAGACGTCGAACCGATCGCCCGGGTCGACCAGCGTCGTGGGGCTGCTGCCGCTCGCTCGCCCGACCGCGGTCTCGGTTGCCGCACGATCCCTGCCCGACAGGAGATGGGTGAGCAGGATCCGGCCTGCACCCGCCTCGGCCGCCAGGGTTCCAACGTCGTTGGCGTCGAGGTGAAAGGCACCGGCCGCAACTGGCCCAATCCCGAATGAAACCTCGCTCAAAAGGGTGTCCCCGGGCCGGATCAGTGGCCGCAGGTCGGCTGCCCGGCCGCAGTCACCCGAGTAGACCAGGCCCGGCCCCGCGCCCGCCAACGGGCTGAGCCTGAACCCGTACGAGTCGTCCGTGTGGGTCACCCGGCGGGCTTCGAGCAGGAGGACGCCGATCTCGCGGGTCAGGCCATCCTGGAGCGCCGTAACGTCGAGCGCCTCGGCGCTGAAACCCGGCTGCGCGAGCAGCGCATCGAGGCGACCGGCCAGGGCGGCCGGGGCCAGGACCGACAGGCGGCGGGGCGGCTGGAACTCGTAGCGCAGGTAGTGGCGGAGCGGGACAAGGTCGATGAAGTGATCAGGGTGCAGATGGCTGATCGCGATTGCCGAGAGTGTCGACGGTTCGAGCGTCCCGGCCAGGTTGGCGAAGGCGCCCTGACCCAGGTCCAGCAATACCGAGGTCGCTCCGTCGGTCACGAGGTAGCTGGCGCCCACCGCCCCGGGTCGGTCGGTGTAGGCCGGCCCCGCACCGAGGATCGTCAGTTTCACCGGGCGGCCGGTTCCGGCTCTGCGCCGGCCACGGCGAAGCGCGCCGGGAGGGCCACCGCCACCGGGCCGCCGGCCCCGCGCCTGAACGTCAGGTGGTCGAACCCGGCGTCGGCCGCGATCCGGTAGGCCTCACCCAGGCGGTTCGCGAACCAGCCCGGCCGATGGGCATCCGAGCCGGCCGTCAAGCGTTGCCCGCCCAGTTCCCGGAAGCGGGCCACGACCGCAGCCGACGGGTACGTCTCGCCGATCACCTGGCGGAGGCCACTCGTGTTCACCTCCAGCCCCGTCCCACTCTCGACGAGCGCCTGCAGGACCGGCTCGAACAGGTCCGGTCGTTCGGCCAGCTGGGCCGGCGTCACCTGCGGATGGAGGTAGCGCTTGACCACGTCGAGGTGGCCGATCGTGTCGAAGAGGCCCGTTCGGGCTGCCGCGACCACCTGCTCGAAATAGGGTGCGACCACCTCGTCGAGCGGCCTGCCGGTCGCCCATTGCCTGACCCGGCTGGGCACGTACGGTGAATCCGGCCAGTCGTGGACCGAGCCGATCACGAAGTCGTACTGGTGGCGGGCGAGGTGGTCCCGAAGGTCGCCCTCCCAGCTCGTGTTGTAGGTGAGCTCGGCCCCGAACCGGATCGCCAGCCCGCGATCGGCCCAGCGCGCGGCCGCCTCTCGGGCGATCCGTTCGCGATCCTCGAAGCGGCTGTAGTTGTAGGCCGGGTCGCGCGCATCAAAGTCGACATGGTCGGTGATGGCGAACTCGCCGATCCCGAGTTCAACCGCCAGCGCCGCGTACACGTCGATCGGGACATCACTGTCGGGCGACAGGTTCGTATGGACGTGGGCATCGAGCGGCAGGTCGCGGGACTGATGCTCCGATGGCAGGGGCGCGGTCACCCGGCGATCAGGCCCAGTTCATGGCCGATCAGGTCGAACGCCGTCAGCGCCTGGTCGAGATGAGCATCGCTGTGAGCGGCGGTCACGATCGTCCGGATCCGGGCCTTGTCCAGGGCCACGGTCGGGAAGACGATCGGCTGGGCAAAGATGCCCTGCTCGAAGAGCCGGTCGGAGAACCGTCCGGCCATCGCCGAATCGCCCATCATCACGGGCGTGATCGGTGTCTCGGAGACGCCGGTGTCGAAGCCGAGCCGGCCGAGCTCTGCCTTGAACCGGCGGGTGTTGGCCCACAGGCGTTCATGCAAGACCGGTTCGTCCTCCAGGACCCGGATCGCCTCGAGGCAGGCAGCCGCCACCGCCGGTGGCGCCGACGTCGAGAACAGGAACGGCCGCGCCCGCTGGACCAGCAGGTCGTGCAGATCCTGCGAGCCGGCCACGTACCCGCCCAGGGCCCCGACCGCCTTGCTCAAGGTGCCGACCTGGATCGCGACCCGGCCGTGCAGCCCAAAATGATCGACGCTGCCCCGGCCGGCCCGCCCGAGCACCCCCGACGCGTGCGCGTCGTCGACCATCACAGCCGCTCCGAACGCCTCGGCCGCGGCCACGATCCCCGGCAGTGGCGCGATGTCGCCGTCCATGCTGAAGACGCCGTCGGTGACGACCAGGATGAGCCGGTGGGATCCGCCGCCATCGCTCCGGCCGTCGGCCCGGGCCTTGGCCAGCAGCTCGCCGAGAACCGTCACGTCGGCGTGGGGATAGACCATCCGGGGCGCCTTCGACAGGCGCATCCCGTCGATGATCGAGGCGTGGTTCAGGCTGTCGCTGACGATCAGGTCGGCCTCGCCGGTGATCGTCGGGATGACCCCGGTGTTGGCGCTGAACCCGGACGGGAAGGTCAGCACCGCCTCGGTGCCCTTGAAGCGGGCCAGGGCGGTCTCGAGCTCCTCATGCAGCGACATCGTCCCGGCAATCGTCCGGACGGCCCCCGACCCTACCCCGAACTTCTCGACGGCCGCGAGGGCGGCTGCGCGCAGCCGCGGATGGTGGGTCAGGCCGAGATAGTCGTTCGAGCTGAAGCTGATGCACGCCCGACCGTCGACCACCACCTCCGGACCCTGGGCGGAGCTCATCACCCGCAGCGAGCGGTACAGGTGTTTCGCCCGCAGGTCGGCCAGCTCATCGGCGATGAACCCGAGCGGGTCGGTTCGATTGACCGTCGTCATGTCAGGCCTCCTGGGGCAGCAGGACAACCTTGCCGGCGTGGCCGCCGGCCAGCAGCTCGACCGCCTGCTGATAGTCGCGCAACGGGATCCGGTGGGTCACGATCGGGCTCAGGTCGAGTCCCTGGGCCAGGAGCGCCTGGGTTCGGTACCACGTCTCGAACATGCGCCGCCCGGTGATGCCGTAGACCCGGAGCCCCTTGAAGATGACGTCGCTGGCCAGGTCGAGGGTAATTGGTCGTTCGGGGATGCCCAGGAGCGAGACCCGTCCGCCGTTGGTGACGGCCTCGAACCCCTGCCTGATGGCAACCTCGGCGCCGCTCATCTCGAGGACCACGTCAACGCCCACTCCGCCGGTCAGCTCACGCAATCGGGCAACGACGTCCTCGCGCCCGTCGATCACGACATCGGCTCCCAGCTGGCGGGCAATCTGGAGCCGCTCCAGGTTGATGTCGGTGGCGAAGACCTTGGCCGAGCCGGCCAGCTTGGCGATCGCCACGGTCATCAGCCCGATCGGACCGCAGCCGGTGACCACCACCGTCTGCCCGGCCAGCTCCTCCACGAAGGCGGCGTGGACCGCGTTGCCCATCGGCTCCTGGATCGCGGCGATCTCGGCGCTGAGACCCTCCGAGGACCAGGCGTTGTGGGCCGGCAGGGCGATGTACTGGGCGAACGCGCCGTCCATGTCCACGCCCAGGATCCGCAGGTTGGCGCAGACGTGCTCGCGCCCGGTCCGGCACTGGTAGCAGCTCTGGTCGACGAGATGGGTCTCGGCGGCCACCAGGGTCCCCAGCGGAATCTGGCCGCGGCCGCGCAGGTTGGGGCCGTGGGCGACCACCCGGCCGGCCATTTCATGCCCGAAGATCCGGGGCAGACCAGCACCCAGGCGCTGCTTGGCCCAATCGTCCCAGCGATAGATATGGAGATCCGTCCCGCACAGGCTGGCCGCCTCGACCCGGATCAGCAGCTCGCCGTCACCCGGCACCGGGACAGGTACGTCGCGCAACTCGGCCCCGGCCGCAGGGTTCGCCTTGACGAGCGCGCGCATCGTGCTCGGGATCTGCCCGTCGGACATCGTCGCCTCCTCGTCGGAGTCTAGTCCGCCTCGACGATCGGGTTCTCGACCGAACCGATTCCGTCGATCTCGACCCGCACCCGGTCGCCCGGCTCGAGGAAGACCGGCGGGGTCCGGAAGACGCCGACACCGGCCGGCGTGCCGGTCGAGATGATGTCGCCGGGCTCGAGGGTGATCGAGTTGGTGACGAAGGCGATCAGTTCCGGGATCCGGAAGATCATGTCGGCCGTGTTGCCGTCCTGCATCAGGAGCGGGCTGCCGGCCGCGGGTCCTGCGCCGGGAATGTGCCACGAACGGATCCGCAGGTTGTGCGGGTCGGGGATCGCCGTCTTGAAGGCGAGGACCGGGCCCATCGGCAGGAACGTGTCGGAGCCCTTGGCCCGCAGCCACTGGCCGTCGCCGCGCTCGCCCGGGAGCAGGGCCGGCGGCGAGCCCTGCCAGTCGCGGGCGGAGATGTCATTGACGACCAGGTAGCCCAGGACGTAGCTGTAGGCGTCCTCGGCGCTGACCCGCCGGGCGGTCCTTCCGATGACGACACCGAGCTCGCCTTCAAGATCCAGGGCCCGGCAACCGGGCGGCCGGACAACCGCCTCACCGTCGGCCACGACGGCATTGCTGAACTTGGAGAACATGAGTGGCCGATCAGGAATGTCGCCCCGGCCACCCTCGCTCACGTGATCGCGGTAGTTCAGCCCGATGCACACGATCTTGCCTGGGTGGGGGACCGGCGCTGCCGGGCTCAGGTCCCTCAACGGGACCACCCGGCCCTCGGTCCGGACCATGTCGTCCGGCCCGAGCCGGCCAAGGGCCATGCCCTCGACCGGAGTGCCGACACCGCCGAGCTCACCGTCTGACCGGTAGGCGAACAGGCGGGTGGCGGTGCCGTCGTCGACGAACGCCTTCGTCTTCGCCTTTGCGGCCACGGGTCAGATCGGGCTGGGGGAGGCCGCCTGCGACGGCGAACCGCGTGGAGCCAAGCTGGGGGCGGGCGTCGGGGTTGCCCGGGGGCACTGCAGCTCGGGGTTCGTCACCTCGGCCTCGGACTGGTAGAACGCCTTGATCTTGGTCACGTCGAGCGTATCCAGGTAGATCAATCGATCCCAGACGAGGGCCGCGAACGGCGCCGGCATGTCGTCGAAGCGGGCGATGACGGGGGAGCCCGAGCCGGCCTTGATGTGGCACTGCGGGCTATCCGGGAACGTCGTTGCCAGGCCCTGGAGCGTGGCAGCCGTGGCGTCGGTACAGGCGCCCATCTTGCAGTTGTAGAGGATCACGATGCCACCGTGCTCCAGGTTGTGGATCCAGCCCTCCGGCCGGGTGCCGTCGTCAGGCCCGTAGTACTTCGCCGCGATCGGCCCCTCGTTCAGTGCGTTGTAGTGGGGACCCGAGGCCGGTGGACAGTAGGCGTATTTCTGGTTGGTTCCGACCGTGACGTGCACATTGCCCATGTCGGGCTGGGCCTGCCCCAGGGGGGCCGGTGAGCCGTTGGGCAGGGGCGTCCCAGCCGGCGCCGGCTGCGAGGTGTTGGTACAGGCGTAGGTCGGCGCGGTGGCGCTGAAGAAGAAGATCGCTCCGACGACGGCGATGACGAACAGGACGCCGCCGCTCAGCAGGGCCGATCGATGACGCTCGAGGAACGATGGTTGGTAGAGCGGTCGACGCGGCCGGTTGGATCCAGCGTTCCGGCTGCCGGCTCGGCCCGAACTGGCACGAGCGGCCACCGGGCGGCCGGCAGGGGCGTCGCTCGTCGGTGGCGCCGCCTGCGGGCTCGGGCTGGCCGGCTCGGGCCGTGGGCTGCGTCGAGAGGCTTTGCTCAAGCTGTCCCCCTGGGGCATTCTGCAAGGCGAGGTCGGGCCGGTCGGAGTGGTCCCGATCGCATCGGCGGCCTAGGTTACCGTCCCGGACGGACTTGTGCGCTGCCCGCCTCGCCCAGCGGCCCGGGCCGGCCGGCTGATCGCCTCCGTCGTGGCAGAATCGCGTGATGCAACCACCACCGTCGGATGCGCCAACCGATCCGCCCGGCCCGTCAGCGCCCCGCCGGATGCCGGCCGGGATCCGGGTCTTTCTCGTCTACGGATTCCTGATCCTGGCCCTGATCGGCATCTCGCTCCGGACCGTCGTGGACCAGGCGATCTCGGCGCCGGTCAGCCCGATCGGGGTCGTGGTCATGGTCCTCCTGGCCTACACGATCTTCACGATCACCCTCGTGATCCAGCGCAAGGAGGCCGCCCGGGGCCTGGCCCTCGGGCTGGCCAGCCTGACCATCCCGGCTGTGCCCCTGGCCTGGCTGTCCTTCGTCCAGGCGGGACCCCGCATTGCGGCGACGCTGTTCGTGCTGGCCATGGCCGTGACCCTGTTCCGGGGCCTGCTCGCGCCCGGGGTTCGGGCCTACCTGAACGAGGCCTGAGGATGCGCCCCACCGTCGATCGCCCGGGCCGCTAGGCTGCGCATGGTGATCGACACGCCACGCTGGGTCCGCGATGCCGTCTTCTACCAGATCTTTCCGGACCGCTTCGCGGCCAGCGACCGGGTGCCCAAACCCGGCAACATCGAGCCGTGGGCGGATCCGCCGACCAACCACGGCTTCAAGGGCGGCGATCTGCTCGGTATCGTCGAGCATCTGCCCGAGCTGGCCGACCTGGGTATCACCGCGCTCTACCTGACCCCGATCTTCGCCTCGGCCTCGAATCATCGGTACCACACCTACGACTACCTGCGGGTCGATCCGCTGCTCGGCGGCGATGCCGCCCTGCGCGAGCTGGTCGACAAGGCCCACGCCAGGGGGATGCGGGTCATTCTCGATGGCGTCTTCAATCACACCGGCCGGGGCTTCTGGGCGTTCCACCACATCCTCGAGAACGGGGCTGCATCGCCCTACCTCGATTGGTTCCACGTCGATCGAGAGGCGCTGGCGTCCGGCCGGCAACTGCTCGCCTATCCGGAGACCGGCCGAACCGTGGCGGCCCCGGGCCAGGCGGGCGCCGGCGCCAGCTCCCTCGAGCGCCTCGGCTACCAGGCGTGGTGGGGCCTCCCGGCGCTGCCCAAGCTCAATACCGACTACGAGCCCGTGCGCGACTACCTCCTCAACGTGGCCGAGCACTGGATCCGGTTCGGGATCGATGGCTGGCGCCTCGACGTGCCGGAGGAGATCGCCGACGCTGCCTTCTGGCAGGCGTTCCGGACCCGCGTCCGATCGGTCAACCCGGAGGCCTATCTCGTCGGGGAGATCTGGCGGATTGCGCCCGAATGGCTGGCCGGCGACCGCTTCGACGCGACGATGAACTACCCGCTGGCCGAGGCGATCCTCGGTTTCGCCGGGGCACACCACCTCGACCTCGACGTGGTCCGCCGGCAGTCCGAGTATGCCCAGATCACCCGGCTGAGCGGCCAGCAGATGGCCGAGCGGATCCTGGCCGTCCTGGATGCCTATGCCCCGGAGACGAGCGCGGTCCAGCTGAACCTGCTCGACAGCCACGACACGCCCCGGATTCGGACCCTCTTCAGCCGCGACGACGCCGCCATCCGGATGGCGTTCCTGCTCCAGGCAACGCTGCCCGGCGCGCCCTGCCTGTACTACGGCGATGAGGTCGGGTTGGAGGGCGCCGTGGATCCCGATAGCCGGCGTGCGTTCCCGTGGGACGAGGCGGCCTGGGACGTCGGCACGCTCCAGTTCGTCCGAGCCGCGCTGCACCTGCGCCACGCCGAGCCGATGCTGCGCGGCGGTGGACTCCGGATCGCCGGCACGTCGGGCGATTCGCTGGCGATCCTGCGGTCCGGGCGCTGGGACGAGTCGAGCAAGATTCCCGATGACGCTCGGCCGGCGCTCGTGCTGGTCAACGCCGGCGAGGGTGCGGCGGCTCTCACGGTCGACGCCGTCGAACTTGCCGGCCGCCGGCTCGTGACCGCCCTGGCGACCCGCGAACCGGCCGATGACCTTGGAGGGGCTGCTCCGGGTGGACCCCCGGTCGGTGGACCCACGCTGCTCGGTCCCATGGTGGGCACCGACGGTCGGCTCGAGCTGATCATGCCGGCTCGCTACGGCGCAGTCCTGCTGCCCGCCTGATCGATCGGCCGGGCCGGCCGGGCAATGCGCCCGTCTATACTCGGGTCCCTGTGGCTGATCTCCCGTTCGAGCTGGCCAACGAGGTGTTGGCTGGGCGACTGCTCCGCAGCCTTGACGTCGAAGGAAAGGTCTCCCGCGCAATCGAGGCACTCGGCCCGGTGGGGGGTCGCGAGGTCATTCTTCTCGGCGGGGGAAGCGCGCGCGCCCGACAGCTCGAGGAGTCCGGCGCCCGGGTCATCGAGATCGACGACTGGGGCGGCCTGGCCGACCTGGCGGATGCCAGCGCGGACGCCGTCGTGTCGTACTGGTCCGGCATGCGCGCCTCGAGCCTGCAGGAGCTCGCCGAGGTCGACCGGGTGCTCCGCCACGCCGGACGCTTGCTGGTCGTCCATGACTATGGCCGCGACGACGTGTCGAAGCTCCGTGGGGACCGGCCCGAATATGGAAGCTGGAGTCGCCGTGATGGCTGGTTCCTCAGCAACGGGTTCAAGATCCATGTCGTTCACTGCTACTGGACGTTCGACAGCCTGGCGGCGGTGGGCACGTTCGTGGACGACGCCTTTGGCCCGACTGGAGCCGCGCTGGTGGCCGCCTTGAAGCGGCCGCGCATGAGCTACAACGTGGCGATCTACCACCGCACAAGGGGTGGCGTGTGACAGGCGGTCCGGACCAACCGGGCGGATCGGGTCAACCGGGCGGATCGGGTCAACTGGGCGGATCGGGTCAACCCCGCGGGTCCGCGCGGGCCCGGTTTGGGCTGCCCCGGGTCACCCCGTTGCGCTTCTCGATCGGGATTGCCCTGGTCGGCTCGCTCGTTCTCGTCG
>JBBRIM010000106.1:0-9031 GCA_038221095.1 Candidatus Limnocylindrales bacterium | reverse complement strand
GCTGTTCGGGTCCGGTCATTCCTGGTCGACCTGATCGCGGCCCACGAACGGCTTTCGGGCGAGGCCCGCATCGCGGACCGGCCGGTCCTGGCTGTTGCCCACAGTTCGCTCAACCGGATCCTGGTCTGTGTTGGCCTGGGCATCGAGATCCGCGAATACCGGCTGCGCCTGCAGCAGTCCCAGGCGAATATCACCGCCCTCCGCTTCGAGCACGGCTCCGGTCCCGGCGATGCCCGCCTGATCCTGCTCAACGACCTGGCCCATCTGCGCCGCCCGCCTCGGACGCCCTGGGAGTGATCGCCGGGGCGGGTTAGGGCGCGAGCCCGGCCAGGACGAGCGCGCCGTAGTCCGCCGGGCCGACCGACGTGATCGAGACGAGTCGGTCCGGCCCAATCAGGTGCACGTGGTAGGTCCTGGCTCCGCCCGTGCAGGTCCCCACGAAGACCTCCCGGCCGCCAATCGTGGTCGTGCTCGTGCCTTTCAGGCCGCTCGACTGCGAGCAGGCTCCCTGGTCGTAGCTCTGGCGCCACGACAGGTAGAAGGCGTTGCTGAAGACCAGCGGCTTCAGGTGGATCACGGCGACGTAGGCGAAGTCGTTGGTGTTCAGGTCGATACCGAGGGCGACGGCAAGGCCGGCGGCGTGATTGACCAGGCTCGGATCGGTGACCAGGTCAGCCTCGACCGGCGGGACCTCCTGGATCGACTGCCCGCTTACGTTGGGCGGCAGGATCGCAAGGAGGGAGGGATCAACCGGCACGGCCGGTGACGCGCTGGGCGAGGCGGAGACCGTCGACGCCGCGGCGGCGGCCGATTCCGAGGGCGACGGCGTGGGTACGCTCGCCGCCGCCGGCGAAGTCGAAACCGGGCTCGTCGCGCAGCCGGCGAGGCCCAAGGCGAGGGTCAAGGCGACGGTGAGAGCGACAGTCAGGGCGAGCAGCACCCCAGGGCCAGGAGGGCTGCTCGCCAGTCGCTCCCTCACTCCAGGTCCCGGCGGACGACCGGAAAGCGCTCGTCGGCGACAGCCACGTGGAAGCCGCAGCCAAGCCAGAACTCCACCGTCGCGGCGCTTGTCGCGTCGGGCCGAGCCCCGGCCTGGGGGTAGGCCTCCACGGCGGCGAACCCACGTTCCCCGAGATCGTCACAGATCGCCGCGACGAGCCGCCGGGCATGCCCACTGGCCCGACCCGCCGGGGTGGTGGCAATGCAGGTGATCACCGCCGGCAGCGGTGCATCGGGCAGTTGGGGGTACAGCTCGCGCAGCCGGAGCGCTCGCGGATAGGCCGACAATGGCCCGAACTGGGCATACGCCACCGATTCCTGATCGACCGTCAGGACCTTGCAATAGCTCCCGAAGACGGCCAGGCCGCGAGCGAGCAAACCGAGCTTGCGCGGGACCTCCGGGCCGAGCGAGCGCACCCTCGGCGGGGGCGCAAACGGATTGTCGGCGACGTCCGGCCGCTCCTCGAGCAGTGGGTTGAGCGTTCGCCCCGAATGGTCCGGCGGAGTTGCGAAGGGATTCGGGACCGCTCTGCCAGGCGGCAAATCGTCGTCGTCACCAAATGGATTCGGCCGGGTGGCCGGGCCCGTGGCTGACCGCCCCCCGCCACCGGGTTCGAGCCAGGCCAGCCGGGCGGCCTTCGAGCCGCGGTCGGCATCTTCCCAGTAGTCGCAGCTGCGGTGGTCGAAGTCGGGATCGGCGCATGCCGGCACGAGCCCGAATGACGTGGGGTCGACGACGTCGATGATCCGGATCTCGGGCGTGGCAGGCGACATCGGGCGCGGCTCAGGCGCCGCCGGCGGGGCTCGCGACGAGGGCCGCCAGCCGCCCGCTGCGGACCAGGGCGAATGCTGCCGCCAGGTCCGGCCCGGGCTCGCGGTCACCGTGCAGCCGGGGGATCTCCGCCCGGATCGCAGCATGAGCGGCTCGCACGCCGACGCCCGGCTCGGTTTCGGGCAGCAGTTCGAGCCGGAGGTCGAGGGCCTGCGCCGCGACGATCAGCTCGATGGCCACGACCCGCTCGACGTGCTCGATCACCGTCCGGGCATGGCGGGCCGCGATCGAGCCCATCGAGACGTGGTCCTCCTGGTTGGCGCTGGTCGGGATCGAGTCGGCCGTCGCCGGATGGACGAGCACCTTGTTCTCGGAAACGAGGGCGGCTGCCGTGTACTGCAGGATCATCATCCCGGAATCAACGCCCGACGCCGCGGCGAGGAAGGGCGGCAGTCCGCCGTTCAGCCGGGCATCCACGAGCAAGGCCGTCCGGCGTTCGCTGATCGAACCGAGCTCGGCCACGGCCAGCTTGGCGAAGTCCAGGGCCAGGCCGATCGGCTCACCGTGGAAATTCCCGCCGCTGATCACCAGGCCGCCGCCGGTGGCGATCGCCCTGGCGTCCACGCTGCCACCGCCGGGAAAGACGAGCGGGTTGTCGGTGGCGCTGTTGAGCTCGATCACGAGGACGCCGCGGAGGTAGTCGAGCGCGTCCCGGACGGCGCCATGGACCTGGGGCACGCAGCGCAACGAATACGGGTCCTGGATCTTGTGGGCATGGCCGTGGTGGCTGGCCTGGAGGGTCGAGTCGCGCAGGAGGTGGCGCAGTTCGGCGGCAACGGCGATCTGGCCAGGATGCGGCCGGGCGAGCTGGTACTCCGCGGCAAAGGCCACGTCCGTGCCGAGGAGGGCCTCGACCGAGAGGGCGGCCGCAACGCTCGCCGTGCGGGCCAGGCGATCTGCGTCGGCGAGGGCCAGGGCGCCCACCGCCGACATCATCTGGGTGCCGTTGAGGAGGGCCAGGCCTTCTTTCGCCTCCAGGACGAGCGGCTCCAGGCCGGCCTCGCGCAGGGCTACCAACGCTGGGACGCGCCGGCTGCCGAAATCGACCTCGCCCCGGCCGATCAGGGGCAGGGCCAGGTGGGCGAGCGGGGCAAGGTCACCGGATGCGCCAAGCGAACCCTGCTCGGGCACGATCGGGTGGATCCGGTGCTCGAGCATCTCGAGCAGGCGATCGATGATGACCGGCCGGCAGCCGCTGTGGCCCAGGGCCAGGGTGTTCGCGCGGAGCAGGAGCATCGCCCGGACCACATCGACCGGGAATGCCGGGCCAACCCCTGCGGCGTGGCTCATCAGCAGGTTCTGCTGGAGTCTGGCGGCATCGGCGGGGGCGATGAAGGTCGTGGCCAGGTCGCCGAAGCCGGTCGTGACGCCGTAGACCACCTGGCCCTCGTCGACGAGGCGCTCGATCACGTCGCGGGCTTCCTGGACCCGGACCCGGGCGTCGGAATCGAGCACGACCGAAGCGCCGTGGCGGGCGACGGCCTCGACATCGGCGATCGTGAGGGTCGCCCCGGTGAGGATGATCGAGTCGGTCACGATGTCGATGGTAGTCGGCTATCCTGCCCGACGTGACCCAGCCGACCGACGACGCCTGATGCTCGCCTTCATTGACCAGATCGTCATCCCGTTCCTGACCAGCCTGTACGGGGCGATCGGCTACCTCGGGGTCCTGGTCGCGAGCACGATCGAATCCGCGATGATCCCACTTCCGTCCGAGCTGATCCTGCCCTTTGCCGGCTTCCTGGTCTCGGACAGGGCGAGCACCGAGCCGTTGACCCACGGTCCGTGGAGCTTCCTGCTGGTCGTGATCGCGGCCACGATCGGCAACGTGCTCGGCTCACTGATTGCCTATGCGATTGGGGCGTGGGGCGGCCGGCCGTTCCTGGAGCGTTATGGCAAGTACCTCCTGATCCGGCCGCACGAGATCGACACCGCCGAACGGTTCTTCGCCAAGTGGGGCTCGCAGACCGCCTTCTTCAGCCGGTTCCTGCCGGTCGTCCGAACGTTCATCAGCTTCCCGGCCGGCGTGGCCCGGATGCCGCTCGGGCGCTTCGTGGCCTACTCGGCGGCGGGCGCGTTCCTGTGGTCGGTCGGGCTCGTCTACGCGGGGACCGTGCTGGGCGCGAACTGGGTCGACATCCGGCACGCGCTCCAGCCCTTCGACCTGCTCATCGGTGTCCTCGTCCTGGTCGGCGTGGTGGCCTTCGTCTGGTGGCGCCTGGGCATGCCCGGCCGCCCGGGCAGGAAGCCCGCGGCCTGATTCCTAGCCGGGGGGGTCGGCGGAACTGCCCAGGCCGCGCAGCCGGAACGCGTTGGCGTGAGCCGGGAAGCCTTCGTGATCGGCCAGCGCGAGGGTCGGCTCGGCCAGCTCGGCCAGGGCACCGGGCGACAGGCGAGCCGTTGAGGTTGAGGTGAGGAAGGTCCGGGCCGTCACCCCGCCGTTCAGCTGGGCGTAACCGCCGGTGGGCAGGGTGGCCGGGATCCCGATCGTGTAGCTCGACGCGCCGATCGGCGTGTCCTGGCCGAGGAGCGCCTCTCCCGCGTAATGCAAACCGGCCAGGGTTCGATCCGGATCGCGGGTTGCCAGCTGGACATGCTCGGCGGCGTACAGGTTGGCGAGGTCGAGCGCCTCGGCGATCGAGTCGACCAGGATCACTCCGCCGAGGTCCGAAAGCACGGCCCGGGCCGCGGCCTGGCGGATCTCGGGCAGGCGCGGCAGCTGGTCGGCAACGGCCGTCTCGACTGCGGCGGCGAGCGCCTCGGAGGTGGTGATCAGGGTGGCCGCCGAGTCGATGCCGTGCTCGGCTTCGTTCAAGAGGTCGATCGCCAGGCGCCACGGATCGGCAGTCTCATCGGCGATGATCAGGCTCTCCGACGGCCCGCACAGCATCTGGGTGGCGACCCCGTAGCGCTGGGCCAGGACCTGGGCGGCGGTCACCGCCGGGCTGCCCGGCCCGACGATCTTGCGAACCCGTTGGATCGTCGCCGTGCCAAAGGTCAGGGCGGCGATCCCAGCCGGTCCATTGGCCCGGAAGACTTCCCTGATTCCCAGCTCGTGGGCGACCGTCAGGGTCGCGGGATCAACCCGCCCGCCACCGCCCGGGACCGGCGGCACGATGACCGCGATTCGGGGAACCCCGGCAACCACCGCCGGCGTCCCGATCTGGCACAGGACCGACGGGTAGGAGGCCTTGCCGGTGGGCACGAACAGGCCCGCGCTCGGGATCGCCGCGAACTGCTCGCCGACGAGGAAGCCGGGCCGCACCTCGCGACGCCACGGGCTGGCAGTCTGGTCGACCTGCGCCTCGTTGAAGAGCCGGCTGTTGGCGATCGCCTCGCGAATCCCGGCCAGTAGGCGCGGCTCGAGACCGGCGTGAGCAGCGGCTAACTCGGCCGGCGGGACGCGCAGGTCAGCGCCCGACCCCAGCTCGATGCCGTCGAAGCGCGCCGTCGCGTCGAGCACGGCCTGATCGCCGCGCTCGGCGACATCGCGGAAGATCAGCTCGATCGAGGCGATCAGGCCGGGCTCGAAGACCTGGGCCGTGGAGCGTGCCAGGAGGCGCTCGCGCTCGGCCGGTTCGAGGCTGGACCAGCGGCGGATCGCAAGGATGCCCACATCGGGAGGGTACCCGACCGGGTGAACCTGGGACCGTGGCCGCCCGGGCCTGTTGCGCCATGGCCCTCGCCGCGCGTTGGGAGGTCAGCCACGCGTGCGGGATTCCTGTCATCTACAAGTGGGTGTGGTGTTAGGCGGATATCGAACGTCGCGAAGACCCGATTCGGGCGGCACGGCCGCTGGGCCACGCTCAGCCGGCGGTCTCCGAACGAGGTTCGATGGCCGATTCGGCGCCGGATTCAGCCCTGTACCACGGGGGCTGGTATTTGCCAAGTCCTGCCCGAGCGGCGGGGCGTGGCCTCCGATCCCTGGGCCATGGCACCCGGCCCACGATCCGCCGACTAGAATCAACCGATGACGATCACCGGCCGCCCGGCGCTCCCCGGCGCGCGACCTGTTCGAGCCGCCCGGGGCAACGAGCTGACCTGCCGCGGCTGGGGCCAGGAGGCAGCGCTCCGGATGCTGATGAACAACCTGGATCCGGAGGTGGCCGAGAATCCCGACGCGCTCGTCGTCTACGGCGGGACCGGTCGGGCGGCCCGTTCGTGGGAGGCGTTCGACGCGATCGTCCGGGAACTCCGGCGCCTGGCCAACGACGAGACGCTGCTCGTCCAGTCGGGCAAGCCCGTGGCGGTCTTCCGGACCCACCAGTGGGCGCCCCGGGTGCTGATCGCGAACTCGAACCTGGTCGGCAAGTGGGCCACCTGGGAGGTCTTCCGCGAGCTCGAGCGCGAGGGCCTGACGATGTACGGCCAGATGACCGCCGGCTCGTGGATCTACATCGGTACCCAGGGGATCCTGCAGGGCACGTTCGAGACGTTCGCCGAGCTCGCCCGACAGCATTTCGGGGGCACCCTGCGCGGCAGGGTCACGCTCACGGCCGGCCTCGGTGGGATGGGCGGTGCGCAGCCGCTGGCGGTCACGATGAACGACGGCGTGGCCCTGTGCATCGAGGTCGACGAGGCGCGCGCCCGGCGTCGCCACGAGATCGGCTATGTCGACCGGCTCAGCCACGATCCGGACGAGGCCCTCGGCCTGGCTCGCGCCGCCGCGGCGGCCAACGAGCCGCTGTCGATCGCGCTGGTCAGCAATGCCGCCGAGATCGAGCCGGCCTGGGCGGCGCGCGGCGAGCGGTTCGATGTCGTGACCGACCAGACCTCGGCCCACGACGCGCTGGGCGGCTATGTTCCCGCGGAGATCGCCTTCGCCGACGCCGGCCTGCTCCGGGTCAGTCAGCCTGACGTATACATCGCCCATGCGATGCGCTCGATGGCGGCCCACTGCCGGGCGATGCTCGACTTCCAGCGGGCCGGGGCCGTCGTTTTCGACTACGGCAACAACCTGCGGGCTATGGGCCTCGAGGCAGGCGTGGCCGATGCGTTCGACTACCCGGGCTTCGTGCCGGCCTTCATCCGGCCGCTGTTCTGCGAAGGGAACGGCCCGTTCCGGTGGGTGGCCCTGTCGGGCGACCCGGCCGACATCCTGCGCACCGATGAGGCCCTGATCGAGCTGTTCCCCGAGAAGGCGGCGCTCCATCGCTGGCTTCGGATGGCCCAGGCCCGGGTGCCGTTCCAGGGCCTGCCCGCCCGGATCTGCTGGCTCGGCTACGGCGAGCGAGCGCGGGCCGGGGCGGTCTTCAACGAACTGGTCCGGACCGGCGCCGTGAGCGCTCCGATCGTGATCGGACGGGACCACCTCGACTCGGGCTCGGTGGCGTCACCCAACCGCGAGACGGAGGCGATGCGCGACGGCTCCGACGCGATCGCCGACTGGCCCCTCCTGAACGCGCTGGTCAACACTGCAGCCGGGGCGACCTGGGTCAGCATCCACCACGGCGGCGGCGTCGGGATCGGCTACAGCCAGCACGCCGGAATGGTCGTGGTCGCCGACGGCACCGCCCTGGCGGCCGAGAAGCTCGAGCGGGTCCTCACCACGGACCCGGGCATGGGTGTCGTGCGCCACGTCGATGCCGGCTACGAGCGGGCGATCGAGGTCGCCCAGGAGCGCTGTGTGCGCATCCCGATGCGCGAGCCTGCCGGCTGACCCTCAGAGCTTGGGCGGCGGCCCGGGCTCGGCGGCGGCTGCGGCGGCGAGTGACTCATTCCGGGCGGCCCAGTCCTCTGGGCTGCTCGGCATCGTCTTCAGGGTCCGGACCGGCGAAAAGATCAGGAACAGGGCCGGCGTGCACGACAGGATCGCCCCGATCCAGATCGTCGCCGACAGGCCGAAGAGCGTCGCCAGTGTGCCGCTGATGATCTGCCCGATCGGGATCGTGCCCCACACGAGGAAGCGCATGGTGGCGTTCATCCGACCCTGGATCCGCTCCGGCGCGATCGCCTGTCGGAAGCTGACCTGGTTGATGTTGTAGATCAGTCCGGAGAACCCGCCGAGGGCAGCCGCGGCGATCAGATACGGCTCGGCAGAACCCACCGGGGCGATCGCCACGAAGAGCACGGACGGTCCGTTCAGGGCCATTGCCCAGACGATCGCCCGCCCCACGCCGATTCGGGCGGCGATCCGGGTCGCCAGCAGCGCTCCGACCAGCGTCCCGATGCTGCCCAGCGAGAAGATCAGCCCGATTCGGAGAGGATCGAGCCCCAGGACCCGGACAACGTAGACGAGGTAGATCCCGAACGCGAAGCTGGAGAAGAGGTTGCTCGTGCTGGTCGAAGCCGCGATCGCGCGCAGGTACGGGTGGTGGAGGACGTACTCGAGGCCCTCCCGGATCTCCGCGCCAAAGCCGCGCAGGCGCTCTGCCCGACTACCCCGCGGACCCTCGATCGGCGGGATCGGTGGCTCGCTGCCGCGGATCGTGAAGACGAAGATTGCCGAGGCAAGGTAGCTGATCGCGTCGACGATGACCGCGACCGGTGCTGTCAGCGCCCCCACGAGGTAGCCCCCGAAGCCGGGGCCCAGGACCTGGGCGGCCGACTGGCTCGTCTGGAGCTTGGCGTTGCCGTCCACGAGCTGGTCGCGCTCGACCAGTGACGGCAGGTACGACTGGTAGGCGACATCGAAGAAGACGGTCAGCACGCCCATCGCAAAGCCGACGACGTAGAGCTGGGCGATCGTCAGGACGTTGAACGAGTAGGCGAGCGGGATCGAGGCGAGGGCGAGCGCCCGGCCGAGGTCGCCGATGATCAGGATCGGGCGGCGCTGGAGCCGGTCGACCCAGGCGCCGGCCGGCAGCGTGAACAGGATGAACGGCAGGAACTCGACCGTACCCAGCAGGGCGACCTCGAAGGCGCTCGCCTTCAGGAAGATGATCGCGACGAGCGGGATCGCCAGCTGGCTGACCTGGGTGCCGAACTGGCTGATCGTGTCGCCCACCCACAGCTTCAGGAAGTTGGGGTGGTGGAAAAGGCTCCGGCGTGATTCCTCGGCTGGCATCGCGTCAGGGTATCGCCTGGGGGCCCATCCGCGGGCCGGCAGACGTGGCACGATGCACCCGTGGCCAAGCTGATCGAGTGCGTTCCCAACTTCTCCGAGGGCCGCCGGCTCGACGTCGTGGATCGGCTGGCGGAGGCCGTCTCGCGGACACCCGGAGCGCTCCTCCTCGATCGCACCAGCGACGCCAGCCATAA
>JBBRIM010000105.1:0-9067 GCA_038221095.1 Candidatus Limnocylindrales bacterium | reverse complement strand
CTGGCTGCCGGCATGAGCGAGCTGGGCGACCTGGATGGCCGTCGCGTCGATATCGGCGGTGTCCGTGTTGGTCATTGACTGGACGACGATCGGATGGGCCGAGCCGACGAGGACGCCACCCACGTCGACGCTGACGGTAGGCCGGCGCCGGGGGCGGAGCAGGTCAGGGCTGGCCGTCGGCTGGATCGGATCCGAGGGCGAGAGCGATCCCGGGTCGGTCACGGCGTGGCCGCGCCAAGGTTCGTGACATCGAACCAGGTGATCCAGGCGAGGAAAACCATCAGCAGGCCGAAGCCGGCAAGGTAGGTCAATTGCTCGGCCCGCACGCTCAGCCGGTCGCCCACGACCCGCCGGATCAGCAGGAACAGGACCCGTCCGCCGTCGAACACCGGGAACGGGAGGATGTTGAGCAGGGAGAGGTTGGCCGAGAGCAGGCCGGCGATATACAGCAGGTAGATCGGTCCAAGGTCCCAGAAGACCGTCCCGACCTGCTGGGCAATCCCGACCGGACCGGCAACTGGGGGCCGCTCCGTCGGATGGTTGATGATCGAGTTGGCCAGCTGACCGAGGCCGTTTTCGATCAGCCCGAGCGCACTGGTCGTCTGGTCGAAGGCGGATCGAACCGCCGTGACGGGGTCATGGCCCACATAGGCGCCCGTCGGCTTGGCCTGGAACAGCCCCGAGATCCCGAGCGGTCCCTCGCGCAGCGGATCGCCTGCCGTCGTGTGCAGGGCATTCACCTTGTCGATCTGGGCCTGGGATCGGAGCGTGACCGGGATGGTCGCCTTGCTGCCGTCGGCGTGGGTAACCTGGAGGCTGACCGTCTGACCAGCCAGGGCGTAGAAATCGTCGATCGGCGTCCGTCCGGCGAAGGCCTCGTAGCCGCTGCCGTTGACCGCATCGATCCGGTCGCCCGGCACGAGACCGGCAATTGCGGCGGGTGAACCCGGCTGGACGGCCCCGAAGGTGATTCCCACCCGGGGCGTGGCGGCCAGTGAGATCAACAGGAAGATGGCGAAGGCCAGGACCAGGTTCATGACCACGCCGGCCACGAGCACGATCACCTTGACCGGCAGCGCCGCCCGGGCGAAGGAATGGGGATCGTCCGAGTCGCCAACCTCGCCCTCGAGCCGGACGAACCCACCGATTGGCAGCCAGTTGAGGGTGTAGATCGTGTCGCCCTTCGAGCGGAGGACGCGGGCCCGGGGCGGGAAGCCGATCCCGAACTCGTGGACCCGGATGCCGGCCAGGCGGGCCGTGATGAAGTGGCCGCCCTCGTGGAAGACCACGATCACGGTCAGCACGACGAGGAAGATGATCACCGTGATCAGCGACTGACCGACCGACAGGAGCACGTCCATCTAGGCCACCGCTCCGGTCGCATACGCAGCCCGGACTTCGCGGTCGAGGGCCACCAGGGCCTCGATATCGGGCGACTGGTCGAGGCCTCCGCCGAATTGCCCGACCGCCGCTTCAAGCAGGCGCGGGATCCCCTCGAAGTCGAGGCTGCCGGCGAGGAACCGGGCCACCGCCACTTCGTCCGCCGCGATCAGGGTGGCCGTGGCGCGCGACCCGATCCGGCCGGCCTCACGGGCGATTCGAAGGGCCGGGAAGCGGGCCTGATCGGGCGCGCCGAAGTCGAGGTGGGCGATGCTGATCAGGTCCGGCGCTACGGCCGGCGATGGATGTCGAATTGGATAGGTCACGGCGTACTGGATCGGCAGGCGCATGTCTGGCGTGCCGATCTGGGCCTTGAGAGATCCGTCAACGAACAGCACAGCCGAGTGGACGACGCTCTGTGGGTGGATCACCACCTCGATCGCGTCGTAGTCGACATCGTACAGCCAGTGCGCTTCGATCACCTCCAGGCCCTTGTTGGCCAGGGTTGCCGAGTCGATCGTGATCTTTGCGCCCATCTGCCAGGTCGGGTGGCGCAGCGCCTGGTCGACCGTCACCGCCGCCAGCGCGGCCGGACCGCTCGTCCGGAAGGGACCACCCGAGGCGGTCAGCACCAGGCGAGCGACACTCGACATCTGTTCGCCGGCCAGGCATTGCCAGATCGCCGAGTGCTCGGAATCGATCGGCCGAAGCCAGGCCAGTGGACTGGCCAGTGGGTCGGCCGGGGACTCGGCGGCCCGGGCGGCCGCCAGTCGACGGGCGAGGGTCATGACGAGGTGGCCACCGGCCACCAGCGTTTCCTTGTTGGCCGTCGCCACCATCCGGCTGGCGCCGAGGGCCGCGAGGGTTGGGCGAAGGCTGACGACGCCGCCGGTGGCCACGATCACGAGGTCCACGTCCTCCCGGGTTGCCAGCTCGACCAGCGCCTCGGCTCCCCCGACCCGCTCGGTCCCGGGCGGCAGGTCCAGGCCGGCCAGCCCGGTCGGATCGGTCAGGGCAACAGCTGCTGGCCGGCAGCGGCGTGCCTGCTCTTCGAGAAGGCCGGCCTGCGATCCGGTGGCCAGCGCGATCACCTGCACGGCATCGCCCAGGCCCAGCAGGACATCGACCGCCTGGCGGCCGATCGATCCACCCGAGCCCAGGAGCGCCACCCGCAGCGGCGGAGCGACGTCCGCGCTCATCGCAGGAAGGTCAGCACGAACAGGGTCATGACCGGGGCGGCCAGCAGGAACGAGTCCACCCGATCGAGCACGCCGCCGTGACCCGGAATCAGCTCACTCGAGTTCTTGGCCCCGGCGGCCCGCTTGAGCATCGACTCGGCCAGGTCGCCACACTGGGCCGCCAGCCCCACGATCGGGCCCAGGACAAGGCCGTAGAACACCGGCTGACCGGCACCCCACAGGCCGACGAGGACGACGACGGTCGCGGCAGCGAGGCCACCGAGGAGCCCAGCGTACGTCTTCGAGGGCGAGATGTGGCTGAGGAACCTCTCCCGGCCGATCAGCTCGCCGAAGCGCTGGCCGTACATCTTCCCGAGGAGATAGGCGCCGGTGTCGTAAGCCCACACGGTCAGGATCAACAGCAGGACCCACGTCCGCTCCCCGCCCAGCACGGCCAGGGGCGCGGACGCCGGGATGGCCGGCGCTCCGACACCGAGCCGGACGATGAATGCCAGCAACCCGACGTAAAGCGCCCCGAACACCGTGCCGATCCAGGCATTCAGGCCGTCACGCGGGTCGTTCCGGGTGAACGCACCGGCGGCGGCCAGGAGGATCCCGATCGCGGCCAGGACGGCGCCACTCCCGACGAGGACCGTTGGTACGGCGGCGTCGATAACGATCGCGACCGCGATCGCCACTCCGAGCCAGGGCATCGCCGGGTAGCCGGCCGGCTTGAGCAGCCGGAAGACCTCGATCCCCGCCAGGATCGTCAGGGCGATCACGGCCGCGCTGATCCACCAGCCGCCCAGGATGACGATCAGGACGAGAGGCGGCACGAAGAGCAGTGCGCTCCGGCCGCGTTCCTGCACCAGCCCGCCTCGCCTAGCGACCGAACCGGCGCAGCCGGCTGGCGTAGTCGACCAACGCGGCATCGAACGCGTCGGCATCGAAATCGGGCCACAGCGTCGGGCAGAAGTAGAACTCGGCGTAGGCCGCCTGCCAGACGAGGAAGTTGCTCACCCGTTGATCGCCGCCGGTCCTGATGACCAGGTCCGGATCGGGCAGTCCGGCCGTGTACAGGTTGTTCGAGATCGCCACCTCGTCGATCTCATTTGGCGCGATCCCGCTGGCCACGATCCGCCGGACGGCATCGACGATCTCGGTCCGTCCGGCATAGTTGAAGGCGATATTGAGCAGGAGGCGATCACCCTGGGCTGTCGCGGCGAGACCGCTGTCGATCGAGCGCTGGGTGGCCTCGGGGAGCTCATCGAGCCGGCCCAACAGGCGGATTCGCACGCCTTCCCGGCGGAGCTCCTCGGTCTCATCCCGGATGGCCTCTTCGAGCAGGCCGAACAAGCCGCTTACTTCCTCGTCGGTCCGGGCCCAGTTCTCGCGGCTGAAGGCGTACAACGACAGGATCGGGATGCCCCGCCGGACGGCGTGCTTGAGCAGGGAGCGGATCGCCTCCACCCCGGCCGCATGGCCCTCGAAATCGGGCAGCCCGCGGGCCCGGGCCCAACGCCGATTGCCATCCATGATGATCGCGACGTGGCGGGGGGTCTCCTCGGGCGAGGCCAGCAGCTCGGATTCGCCGGCGCTGGTCGAGGCGACCTCCGCGGCCAGCGCCGGTCCGGGCGCGTGGGCGATCGGCGGAGCGTCGGTTGGGCGAGCCAGCGGTGTTCGGGCCACCAGGCGGGCCACTAGACCTCCATCACCTCGTGCTCCTTGCGAGCCCCGAGGCGGTCCACCTCGGAGATGAACCGATCGGTGACCTTCTGGAGCTGGTCGAGCTCGCGATGGGCAGCGTCGCTGCCCAGCTGGCCATCCCGTTCTTCCTTCTTGAGCGCGTCGCCCGCGTCACGCCGATGGTTGCGGATTTCGACCTTGGCCTCTTCCATCCGGCGATGGACGGCCTTGACGATATCCCGCCGGCGCTCTTCCGTGAGGGGCGGGATGTTCAGCCGGACGACCGAGCCGTCGACGTTCGGGGTCAGTCCGAGATCGCTCTTCTGGATGGCCTTCTCAATGGCCCCGAGAACACCCCGGTCCCAGGGCTGGATGACGATCTGGTGCGATTCGGGGACGCTGATCCCGGCGATCTGGTTGAGCGGCGTGGGTGTGCCGTAATACTCCACCACCAGCCGCTCGACGAGCGAGGTGGAGGCCCGGCCGGTGCGCAGACCCTGGAAGTCGCGCTCCATGCTCTCGACCGATCGGCCCATCTTCAACTCGATCGCGCTGATCACCTCGGAGCTCATCGACCCTTGCCTCCGGAGATGACTGTGCCGACGGCCTCGCCGCGCACGACTCGCACAATGGTATCGGCCTGGTTCAGGTCGAAGACGACGATCGGCAGGTCGTTCTCCATGCACAGCGACACAGCAGCGGCGTCCATCACCTTGAGCTGGTCGCGGAGCAGGTCGGCGTACACCAACTCAGCGTAACGCCGGGCCCCCGGATGTGTCATCGGATCGGCGTCGTAGACCCCATCGACCTTGGTCGCCTTGAGCAGGACCTCGGCCCCGATCTCGACCGCCCGGAGGGCTGCCGCGGAGTCGGTCGTGAAGTAGGGATTGCCCGTACCGGCGACGAAGATCGCGACGCGGCCCTTCTCGAGATGGCGGACCGCGCGGCGCCGAATATACGGCTCGGCGATCTCATTCATCCCGATTGCACTCATCACCCGGGTCGGCTGACCCACCTTCTCGAGAGCGTCCTGGAGGGCCAGACCGTTCATCACGGTCGCCAGCATGCCGATGTAGTCACCGGTGGCGCGGTCCATGCCCCGGGCCGAGGCGGCCAGCCCCCGGAAGATGTTGCCACCGCCGACGACGATCCCGATCTGCACGCCCAGGGCTCGGACCTGGGCCACCTGGCGCGCGATCGTCATGCAGAACTCGGGGTCCACACCGTACTGGCGGTTGCCCAGCAATGCCTCGCCGGACAGCTTGAGCAGGATCCGCCCGTAGCGGACCGAGCCGGTCCCGGAAGCCACGTTGAGCGCGGCCGGTCCGGGCTCGCTCACAGCTCCTCCCCAAGCTCGTAGCGCTCGAAGCGGCGGACCCGGATGTTCTCGCCGATCGTGGCGATCGCATCGACGATCAATTCCCGGACGGAGACGTCCGTATCGCGGAATGGCTGGTCGAGCAGGCAGACGTCCTTGAGCCACTTCTTGAGCTGGCCGTCCACGATCTGGGCGCGGATCGCCTCGGGCTTCCTCTGGACAGTCTCATCGGCGAGGAAGGCAGCCTTCCGGGCAGCCAGGACATCGGCCGGAATTCCGTCGAGATCGACGTACTCGGGGCGCATCCCGGCGACCTGCATGGCCAGGTCGCGGACGAGCTTCTGGAACTGGTCGGTCCGGGCCACGAAGTCGGTCTCGCAATTGACCTCGATCAGGACTCCGATCCGGCCACCCGTGTGGATGTAGCTGCCGACGAGCCCCTCCCGGGCATCCCGGCCGGCTTTTTTGGCAGCGGCCACCTGGCCGCGCTCGCGCAGCAGGACGACCGCCTTCTCGACGTCGCCGCCGGTCTCCTCGAGGGCCCGCTTGCAGTCCATGAACCCGGCGCCCGTGAGCTCCCGGAGCTCCTTGACCTTCGCGGCCGAAATGTCCGCCATTGCTGAACCTGCTCCTGTTCCGTCTTCTCGCGGTCGTTTCGCGGCCGCCGCAGTCGCGTTCTCGTTCGTGGTTGCCGGCCCCCGAGTGGCCGGTTCGATCGCCTCAGCCAGCCGCCAAGGCGGTGGCGTCTTCGGTCTCGGCCTTCTCGCTCGCCTCGCGGGCAAGCTCGGCGGCGATCTCGTCGGGGGTTGCCTCGGCCGGTGGCTCGGGGATGGCTGCCGCAGCGGCGGCCGCGCCACGAACGGCCGGCAATAGGTCGTCCTCATCGGGCGAGAAGATCAGGGCCGCCCCGCCGGCCAGCGCCGCGACGAGTTCGTCAGAGGCCGCCTCGGACTCTTCGCTGGAGATCTCGGGCTGCTCGATCTCGGGCTCCGGCTCGACCGCGGCTCGCGAGGCTCGCTCGCGCTGACCCTCGATGGCCGCCTCGGCAACCAGCGAGCAGAGCAGGCGGATGGCCCGGATGGCATCGTCGTTGGCGGGGATGACGTAGGTCAGCTCATCTGGTTCGACGTTCGTGTCGCCGGTGCCGATCAGCGGGATCTCGAGCTTGTTGGCCTCGGTGACCGCGATTCGCTCGCGATGGGGATCGATCACGAAGATCGCGCCCGGCAGGCGCTTCATCTTGCGAATGCCGCCGAGGGTGCCCAGGAGCTTGGTCAGCTCTTCCTGGAGCTTGGCCGCTTCCTTCTTGGGCATCCGCTCGAAGTCGCCGTTGAGCTGGCGCGCCTCAAGCTGCTCCATCAACGCAATTCGCTTCTTGATCGTGGTGAAGTTGGTCAGCATCCCACCCAGCCAGCGCTTGTTGATCCAGGGCTGGTTGGCCCGGGCCGCCTCCTCGGCGACCGGTTCCTGGGCCTGCTTCTTGGTGCCGACGAAGAGGATCTGGTCGCCTCGGCCAACCGTCTCCCGGACGGCTGCAAGGGCCGCCTCGAGACCCTTGACGGTCTGGGCGAGGTCGATGATGTGGATGCCGTTGCGCTCCGCGAAGATGTAGGGCTTCATCTTCGGATTCCAGCGGCGGGTCTGGTGTCCGAAGTGGACCCCGGCTTCGAGCAGCTGGCGCATCGAGATCGTCGGCATGGTGAGGGACCTCCTGTTCGGTTCTGACCTCCGCGGACCTGACCTCGCCGGGAACCGGGTCAATCGACTCGGCACCGCCCCGGTGGGAACGGTCGCGCGTGTGGGCTCCACCCCGTCGGGTGGGCGTGAATGACCCGTGATGGGCCGCGGCGGAGTGTAGCACAGGGTCTGCCGCGGCTCCGAGCGTGGGGACGAGGCCCTGTGTCCGGCCCGGCCTGGGCGGGACAAGACGCGGGCCGCCCCCACGCTGGTGCTGATCTGGGCAGGACCATGTCGCGGCGGCCGGGCCGGCCGTGTACTCAGTACCTCAAGCGGGGTGTCGAGCCCCATTTCGGACCCGAAGCCGGGTGGAATCGGGCAGATCTCTGTTGGCCGAGCTTTGCCCGGAACTTCCTGGCCCTCATCTTGTCCCGAGCCACGCTCAGCCCGGGATGAATCTCACGGCCTCCGAGCTCCCGGGCCTGCCCGGATGGCCCGCAGCCATCGGCTTGATGTACTGGGTGCACCCGCCTCTGTAACCGGCACTCGCCGTCACCCTCCGCCAACGGGTCGTCGGAGGAACCTGTCAACCCGCAGCTCGGAACCGTCAACCGGCGAGCGCGTCGCGATGGTGGCGGATCCGCGGCGCTCCGCCAGCCTCGGCTGGCTCGACGACCAGCAGGTCGATCCTGATCGGCAGCCGGGGAAGCATCGTGCCATCGGGCAGGGCGTTCAGCTCGAATAGCCGGCCGACGGCGGCTCGCAGGTGGGCACGCTTGCGCCAGTCGAACGTCTCCTCGGCGATCCCATAGGCCCGGCTGGCGCGCCAGCGAACCTCAACGACGACCAGGCTGGCCGGCGGGCCCGGGTCGCCCGCGATCAGGTCGACCTCGTTTCGGCCAAAACGCAGGTTCCGTCCGAGGATCGTCCAGCCCGCGGCCGCCAGGTGCTCCGCGACCAGCCGCTCGGCCGCGTCACCAAGCTGCTGGGCATCGGTCCGTACTGCTGTCCGGGTTGTAGTGGCGTCCCTGGTCGTCGTCATTTGAGGATCTTGACGAACGAGGCTTACCGGGCTCTGCACACGGTCGATCGTCGGTTGTTCAGCGGGCCCCCAACGAGAGCGAGGCGATCGCCGATTCAAACTCCTCGGCGATCGAGGCGGGCTCGGCTCGCTCGTCATCGCTGAAGCCAGCCTCGACCATCACGGGCGCTCCGATGCCGCCATATGGGCCCGCCGAGAACAGGTCGAGGGTCTCCTGGTCGCCAGCCAGCGTCCGTTGGAGAGCCAGGAAGCTGCGCCGATGGAACGGGGTGAGGCCGAGCGCCCGGATCGCGGTCCGGTGTTCGAGCGTGGCGTAGCCCTGGTTGCGCTCCCAGCCGTAGCCCGGGTAGCGGGCCGACAGCAGGGTCATCATCCGGTCGCGGACCACCTTGGCCACGACCGAGGCTGCGGCAATCGAGTAGACCTTGGCGTCGCCCTTGACGACCGCGGTATACGGCCCGACCGCCGCCTCGAAGCCGGCGATCCGGTTGCCGTCCACGAGCACGTGGTCGTACTCCCCCACCCGGCTCACCGCCCGGCGCATCGCCAGGTGGGTCGCGTGGTAGATGTTGAGCCGATCGATCTCGGCGACCGAGGCCGCGCCGATCCCGATCGCCAGTGCCCGGCGCCGGATGATCGGGGCAAGGCGTTCGCGCTGGGCGGCCGACAGCGTCTTCGAGTCGCGCACGCCGGCAATCCGCCGGCAGTTCGGCGCCATGATCACGGCCGCGGCGACGACGGCCCCGCAGGTTGGGGCCACGCCGACCTCGTCCACGCCGACGATTC
>JBBRIM010000104.1:0-9213 GCA_038221095.1 Candidatus Limnocylindrales bacterium | reverse complement strand
CGGCCAGATGACGGGCCAGTAGGCCGAAGCAACGGACAGGCGAATACGATGGCCCGGCAGGAAGCGATAGCCGGTCGCCCGCATCAGGACCGTGACCTCCTCGCGGCGGCCCGGTTCGAGCGGCTCGGGTGCGGCATCGCTGTGGCGATGGGTCAGATTGAGGATCCCGGCGCTGACCTGGGCCACGGCGCCGTCCGGTGCGACGTCGCTGAGGCGCACCACAACGGTTGCGACAGGCATCGTGGCTGTGATCGCCAGATGCACGACCGGGGTATCGAACAGGTGGACTTCCTCGGCCAGGGGCGGGCTCGTCCAGGTCGGCAGCAGGGCGTCGTCGGGACGCAGGTCGCGGGCCAGTCCGTTGGGCTTCCAGCCGGCACCCCATGACAACGACGACCGGGTGCCGATCGTCGCCCGGTGGGTCAGTGTCGATTGCCCCGCGGCCGGCCGCGATCGGGTCAGTCCGCCCGCCGGGGTCAGGTACAGGATCCGATCCGGACCGTTTGGGATCGGCAACGGCTCGCTCCGCCAGCGGCCGGGCCAGCTCGCCGGAAAGGCTTCGGGCGGGGCGTAGTCGCGCTCGAAGTAGGTCAGGGCGGGCTCGTCCATCACCCCGTTGTCGACGCCCTTGAGCCAGTGATCGAGGAAGCGGACGAACTCGTGCAGCCAGTCAACGGTTGGCCCGGGGTAAGCCTCGTCGGGCAACGCGTGGACCCAGTTGCCGATGAGGGCCTTGCGCGGCGCGTTCTGGCAGGAGCGCAGCATCCTGACCGCCGAGTCGACGTAGCTGTCCATCCAGCCGCCGATCAGGAAGACCGGAACGGTAAGCGACTTCCAGTCCGGCGCGAGCGACCCCTGCCGCCAGAACGGCCCATCGTGCTGCTGGCGGAGCCACTCGAAGAGCCAGACGGGCGTCTGGTCGAGCCGCTCGCGCCACTCGGCCCCCCAGGCCGGCCCGCGATACGCCGGGCGCGCCGGCAGCGCGTTCGAGCCGACCATGCTCACGGCGTACTGGCTCAGCTCGCTGGCCGTGGCGCAGCCGCCGATGTAGTGGACGTCGTCCGTGTAGCGATTATCCGAGGCGTAGACCGGCACGATGGCCCGCAGGTGGGGCGGCCGGAGCATCGCCACCTGGATCGCCGAGAAGCCGCCCCAGCTGATCCCCCACATCCCGACGTTGCCATTGCACCAGGGCTGGCCGGCCAGCCACTCGACAGCGTCATAGCCGTCGCTGGTCTCCTCGGTCGTGTACTCGCCCATGGCGATCCCCGGGCTGCTGCCGGTGCCCCGAATGTCGAGCCGGCACAAGGCGAAGCCACGGGCCGCCAGCCATTGGCCGCGGACCTCGTCGCTTGCCCAGCGCCAGTCGTCCTTGCGATACGGGATCATTTCGAGGATCGCCGGGAAACGCTCGTCGGGCGCGCCGGCCGGCGCGATCGGCAGCCACAGGTTGGCCGACAGCTCGAGCCCGTCCCGGACGGGGATGCGCACGTCGCGCCGCGTCTCGACCTCGTAGCGCGGCAGCGACGCACGTCGCGGATCGGGTCCCTGGTCTGGCTGCGGATCGACTCGTGGCTTGACCATCGGCCGAGTCTAGCGAGCCGGGCCGCCGGCCCGGCTGCGCGACTCGCCGCCCGGGACGTACGATTCGGACATGCCCGATCCCACCGACTCGCCGTGGCGCCGCCGCTCGCGCAGTGTCGTCTACGAGAACGCCTGGGTCCGGGTGCTCCACGACGAAGTCGATCGGCCCGACGGCCAGCCCGGGATCTACGGCGTCATCCACTTCCACCACCATGCCGTCGCGATCGTGGCCCTCGACGCCGACGACCGGGTCGCCCTGGTCGGCCAATGGCGCTACGCGCTCGACGCCTACTCCTGGGAGCTGCCCGAGGGCGGCGTTCCAGCCGGCGAGGCGCCGCTCCTCGGCGCCCAGCGTGAGCTCCGCGAGGAAACCGGCCTGCAGGCCGACCACTGGCGCGAGATCGCCCGGATCGCCGTCTCGAATTCCGTCACCGACGAACTCGGTACGATCTTCCTGGCGACCAGTCTGAACCAGGGCGAAGCCGCCCCCGATGGGACCGAACAGCTGCACCCCCGCTGGGTGGCCTTCGACGAGGCGCTGACGATGATCGACGACGGCCGGATCACTGACCTGCTGACGATTGCGGCCCTTGAGCGCGTCGGCCGGTTGCGAGCCCAGGGCCAACTCGACCCGCACGGACCCGCTGACGGGGAGATGGACCGATGACCACCACCCTCCATGTCCTGCGCGTCTTCGTGGGGCCGGATGACCGGCACGGCAACCCGCTCGGGGTCTTCCTCGACGGCAGCGCGATCCCGGATGCAACCCGACAGGCCGTGGCGGCGGACCTGGGCTTCAGCGAGACGGTCTTCGTGGAGGATGCCCGGACCGGCCGAATCCGGATCTTCACGCCCGGCGCTGAGCTCCGCTTTGCCGGCCATCCCACGGTCGGCACAGCCTGGCTGCTGGCCGAGGTCGGGATGCCGGTCGACGCCCTGCAGGTCCCGGCCGGTACCGTTCTCACCTGGCCCGAGGGCGACCGGCGCTGGGTTCGGGCCGAGGCTGGCTGGGTCCATCCGATGAACCTGGTCGAACTGCCCGGGGCCGCCGATGTCGAAGCGCTCGATGGCCCGCCGCCCGGCGAGGGCTCGTATTACCCGTGGGCCTGGGAAGACCGAACGGCCGGCTTGATCCGGAGTCGTTACTTTGCGCCCGCGATCGGCGTGCCCGAGGACGAAGCGACCGGGGCGGCCGCCGTGGTCATCACCGCCCGGCTCGGCCGTGGCCTCGAGATCCGGCAGGGCATAGGTTCGAGCCTGTCCACCCGACTCGGGCCCGACGGCACCGTGGATCTGGGCGGCCGGGCCATCCTCGACGAGACGCGTCGGTATGGCTGAGGCCAGGCGCGACTATGCCGTCGCCGTGGTCGGCCTGGGCGGGATCGGCAGTGGCGCAGCGTACTGGCTGAGCCGGCGGCTGGGGCCCGACGTGCTGGGCCTGGAGCAGTTCGAGCTGGGCCATCTCAACGGCGCCAGCCAGGACCACTCGCGGATCATTCGCCTTTCGTACCACCGGCCAGACTACGTCCGCCTCGCCAAGCGGGCCTACGAGACCTGGGACCTGCTCCGCGCCGAGTCCGGGGTCCAGGTGGTCACAACCACGGGCGGCCTGGACCTGTGGCCGGCCGGCTCCGCGATCCCGATGGCCGACTACGCCGGCAGCCTGGCCGCCGAGGATGTCCCGTTCGAGACCCTCGATGCGGCCGAGACGATGCGCCGCTGGCCCCAATGGCGGCTGGCCGACGACACCGTCACGCTCTTCCAGGCGGCCGGCGGCCTGGCCGACCCGAACAGGGCGAACGCCGCCCACCAGCGCCTCGCTCGCGAGCACGGGGCAACCCTGCTCGAGCGCACGCCGGTGACCGCCCTGCGCGACCGCGGCGGGGCGATCGAGATCGAGACAGCCGCCGGCGGCACATTCACGGCTGGCCAGGTGATCCTGGCCGCGGATGCCTGGACCAACGAACTCCTGGGGCCTCTCGACCGACGGCTGCCGCTGACGATCACCCGCGAGCAGGTCACCTACTACGGCTGCCCCCGGCCCGCGGACTTCGCGCCTGACCGGTTCCCGGTCTGGATCTGGATGGACGAGCCTTGTTTCTACGGGTTCCCGACGTACGGCGAGGCCGGCCCCAAGGCGGCCCAGGACGTCGGTGGACGGCCGACCACCACCCGGGATCGGAGCTTCGACCCCGATCGGGCGGCCGGGGCCAGGCTCGACGCGTTCATGGCCGCTCACCTGCCGGGCAGTGTCGGCCCCGAGATCTACACCAAGACCTGCCTGTACACGATGCCACCCGACCGTGACTTCGTGATCGACCGTCTGGCCGACCATCCGGCCGTGCTCGTCGCCCTGGGGGCTGCCCACGCCTTCAAGTTCGCGTCCGTGATCGGCCGGATCCTGGCCGAGCTGGCCATCGACGGCGTGACTCCGTCGGCCGGCGAGATCGAGCGGTTCAAGATCGACCGCCCCCTCCTGCTCGAGCCGAACCCGGTGACCAGCTTCATGGTCTAGGCCGTCCCGTCCGGCGCAACACTGGTTCGCCACGTGGTTGGGCCTTGCGCGGAGCGGAGCGGTTGTGTAACCCTGCGGGAACGATGCGGCCGCAGCCGGCGGAGCAGACAGTGCCGCGCCGAGGAGGGTTCACCCTGATGCGATCGCCACTGCGCGACCGGTTCGCACGCACCATCGCCGCGCTTGGTCTGGCGCTGGCCGCTGTGCTCCCGGCGGCCTCGGCCCGGGCAGCGGCGCCGCTCGTCCTGCGCGTCGGCGAGACCCAGGATCTCGATTCGCTGAACCCGTTCATGACGGCCCTCGAGATCGGCTACGAGGTCTTCACCCTCAACTACGACCTGCTGGTCAACTTCGGCCAGAACAATGAAGCGGTGCCCGGCTTTGCCGACACGTGGACGCAGTCGGCTGACGGGCTCAGCTGGACCTTCCACATCCGCTCGGGGATGAAGTGGTCCGACGGCCAGCCGGCGACCAGCGAGGACGTGCGCTACACGTACCAGCTCGAGCTCAATGGCACCAAGGGCGGCGGAAGCGTGGGCCTGGGCTACCTCGATCCCTACCTCAGGGACTCATTCGTGACGGCGGTGACGGCGCCCGATCCGTCCACCGTCGTGATCACGACCTCGCGCCCGACGAGCAAGCTCACCTCGGCCTACATCCCGATCCTGCCCGCTCATATCTGGAAGAACGTCACGCCGACCAATGTGGCGGACTTCAAGAACAACCCGACGAACGTGGGCACCGGCCCCTACCAGGTCGTCGAATGGAAGGCCAGCCAGTACGTCAAGCTCCAGCGCAATCCCAACTACTGGGGCACTCCGGGCGCCGAAGATCAGATCGTCATCCAGTTCTACCCGGATGCGCCCGACACGATGGTCGCCGCCTTCAAGAACAACGAGCTCGACTACATCCACAGTCCCAGCGCCGGGCAGTTCAACCAGCTCAAGACCCTGCCCAAGACGGTGGCCCTGGCTACCGAGGCCAACGGCTTCACCCAGATCAACTTCAACACCTACGCCAAGGACATCCCGAGCGGTGGGGCATCGACCAAGGCACTCCGCGACCCGGCCTTCCGGGCAGCCCTGGGCTATGCGATCGACAAGCCGACCCTGATCCAGAAGGTCCTCCTCGGCTACGGCTCGCCAGGGACCACCCAGGTCCCGCCCTGGCAGCGCAAGTGGCATGTCGAACCGACCGACGTTCGGCAGTTCAACATCAGCACGGCCAACTCCATGCTCGATGCAGCCGGCTATCCGCGCGGGTCCGACGGGACCCGGGTCGACAAGGACGGCAAACCGATCAACCTGCGGCTGTACTTCCCGAGCGACAACCCGGACTACGCCAAGGACGCCCAGTTCATCCAGGACTGGTACGGCCAGGCGGGCATCAAGGTCACGGCCCAGGGGCTCGACTCGGGCACGCTCGGCACGCTTGAATACCTGGACGGCTCGAAGCCGGCCAAGGGCCAGCTCAAGTACGACATGGTCGTCTGGGGCTGGACCGGCGACCCGGATCCGAATGCCCTGCTGACGATCCTGACCTCCACCGCGGTCGGCAATACCAGCGACAGCCAGTGGTCAAACGCGCAGTACGACCAGCTCTTCGTCGAGCAGAACCAGGCTGCGACCGACGCCGAGCGGAAGGGCTTCATGGCCCAGATGCAGCAGCTCTTCTACGACCAGGCGCCCTACGAAATCCTCTACTTCGACAACAACCTGGATGCCTATCACACGGACAAGTTCGCGAACTGGCAGAACCAGCCGGCCGACGGTGGAGCTCCGTTCTTCCTGGATGGCTCGCTTGCCTACACCGTCCTGACCGATGCAACCAAGGCGACCCCGGTCCCATCAGCTGCGCCCAGCGTGGCGACGACGCCGGTGGCCGGATCGAGCACCGGGCCGGCCGCCAGTTCGACGCCGGCTCCGGTTCCCACCGACGCGAGTGGCAGCGGCAGCCCGCTGGGCCTGATCATCGCCGTGGTCGCGATTACCGCCCTGCTGGTGGTGGTCCTGCTGATGACCCGGCGCCGCCGGGCCGCGGCCGCCGAGGACGACGAGTGACCTGCGCGGTCTGACGCCATGGGCAGCCGCTACCTCATCCGGAAGGTCGTAGGTGCCATCTTCACGATCCTGATGATCGTGATCCTCAACTTCGTCCTGTTCCGGATGATGCCCGGCTCGCCTGATCGGATCCTGCTGCGCAATCCGAATGTGACCGCCGAATCGGTGAAAGCGGCCCGAGCGCGCTGGGGGCTGGACGACCCGCTGCCGATCCAGCTCATCGACTACCTGAAGTCCACCGCCACCGGCGACCTGGGTTACTCGTTCAAATTCCAGGGCGCGCAGGTGACTGATGTCCTGCTCAGCCGGGTGTGGCCCACCCTGATCCTGTTTGGGCTGGGCGAGGTCCTGGCGATCATCTTCGGCCTGGCCCTGGGTGCCTATTCGGGCTGGAAACGCGGCGGCCCGATCGACTACATCGGTAACGGGCTCAGCCTGATCCTGTACTCGATGCCCTACTTCGTGATCGGGATCCTGATCCTGGGCGTCTTTGCCATCGGACTGCACTGGTTTCCGACCAGCGGGATGCAGACCATCGGGGGCGACGATCAGTCGTTCGGCGGCCAGTTGCTGGACTTCCTTGGTCACCTGGCCTTGCCGGTCACGACGGTCGCGATCGGCCTGATCGGCCAGTACTCGATCCTGATGCGCTCGTCGGTGATCGAGACGCTGGGCGAGGACTACGTCACCACGGCCCGCGGCAAGGGCCTCACGTCGGGCCGGATCCTGCGTTCGCACGCCCTGCCCAACGCCCTGCTGCCGGCGGTCACCCTCATCGCCATCAACCTGGGCTACGTGATCGGCGGCGCGATCACCGTCGAGGTCGTCTTCAACTGGCCGGGCCTGGGGACGCTGACCGTCGTTGCCCTGCAGGCACGCGACTATCCGGTCCTCCAGGGGATCTTCCTGCTACTCAGCATTTCGGTCGTCCTGGCCAACCTGGTGGCCGACCTGATCTACGGCCGGCTCGATCCACGGGTGCGTGCGTGACCAGCGGGGCCATCCCGGAATCGACCATCCGCAATGAGCGTCTGCGCCTGCGGCTCCAATCGATCCGCTCGTTCATGCGCCGTTTCGCGGCCCGGCCGGATGGTGTCGTCGGGGTCATCGTCCTCCTCGTCTTCGTCGTCCTGGCCACTGCCCCGAACCTGTTCGTGGGCGACCTCCAGACCGCCACCACCGCCAGCGGCGCCTCCCTGGCCCCGCCCAGTGCAACCAACCTGCTGGGCACCGATGAGCTGGGCCGGGATATCCTCAACCTGACCGTCCATGGAACCCGGATCTCGATGGTGATCGGGCTGCTCGCGACCGTGATCACGATCCTGCTCGGTGCGTTCGTGGGGATCGTGGCCGGCTACGTCGGCGGCCGGGTCGATACCTTCCTGATGCGGGTCACCGACTTCTTCCTGGTCCTGCCCACGTTCGTGCTGGCCCTGATCCTGGCCCCGATCATCCTCGACCTGATCGGGGCCGATTCATCGATCTTCGGCATCCGGGTCACCCTGCTCGTGATCGTTGTCGTCATCGGGGTGACCAGCTGGGCGTCGACCGCCCGGATCATCCGTTCGCAGACGCTGTCGGTGAAAGAACGGGCATTCGTGGGACGGGCGAGGGTGATCGGCTCGGGCGGTGGTCACATCATGTGGCGGCACATCCTGCCCAACGTGATGAACCTGATCGTGGCCAATACGGTCCTGGTCTTCGGCGGCTCGATCCTGACCGAGACCACGCTGTCGTTCATCGGCCTGGGCGATCCGTTCGCGCCGTCCTGGGGCCAGGTCCTCAACGGCGCCGAGTCGGCCGGGGCGATGGGCCTGGGTGCCTGGTGGTACGTGGTCCCGCCGGCCGTGTGCATCGTTCTCGTGGTGCTCTCATTCACCCTCGTTGGGTCGGCCCTGGACGACGTCCTCAATCCCCGCCTGAGGGTCCGCCGATGACCGAACCGGTGCTCGACGAGGCGGCCGAGGCCGCAGCGGTCACGGCCCGGGCCACTGCGCTCGACGCCCAGACGGTCATCCGCGGCCGGCGCCAGTGGCCGCTTCCCAAGCAGGCCGACCCGGATGCGCCGTTGCTCGTCGTCGAGCACCTGACGACGAGGTTCAAGATGGCCGGTGGCTCGATCAAGGCCGTCGACGACGTCAGTTTCCGGCTCAACGACGGCGAGGCGCTGGGAATCGCCGGCGAGTCTGGCTGCGGCAAGACCACCACCGCCCTGTCGCTGGTCCGGCTCCTGCCGACCAACGGCCGGATCGGCAAGGACAGCAGCGTGAAGCTGTTCGGGATCGACCTCGCCAAGAAATCCGAGGATGCCCTCCGGCGCTATCGCTGGCGTGAGATCTCGATCATCTTCCAGGGCGCGATGAACGCCCTCAACCCGGTCCGCCGGGTGAACGAGCAGATCGCCGAGCCGGTCGAGCTTCGGCTCAAGATGGGCAAGGCCGACGCAATGAAGCGGGCCGGTGAACTGCTCGAGCTCGTGGGCATCCCGGCCCGGCGGGGACAGGCCTACCCGCATGAGCTGTCGGGCGGGATGCGCCAGCGGGCGATGATCGCAATGGCCCTGGCCTGCGATCCGGCCGTGGTCATCGGCGACGAGCCGACTACGGCCCTCGACGTGATGGTCCAGGCCCAGATCCTGGAGCTGCTCGAGCGTCTCCGTCGGGAGCTGGGCCTGTCGCTGATCCTGATCACCCACGACCTGTCGGTCATCGCCGAGACGTGCGATCGGGTGATGATCATGTACGCGGGCAAGGTTGCCGAGGAAGGTGCGGTCAGCGTCATCTTCCGGACTCCCCGCCATCCCTACACCCAGAAGCTCATCGGGGCCTTCCCGAACATCCATGCCGACCGGCGGACGCTGGAGGTGATCCCGGGCTCGCCGCCGGACCTGCGTGACCCCCCGTCCGGCTGTCGGTTCCATCCCCGCTGTCCCTTCGCGATGCCGGTCTGCTCGGTCGAGGTCCCGCCAGAGGTCACCTTCAGCGACGGCGTTCGGGTCGCCTGCCACCTGTACCCGCCGGGCAGTGACGGCGTCCCGATCACCCGACCCACCAG
>JBBRIM010000103.1:0-9423 GCA_038221095.1 Candidatus Limnocylindrales bacterium | reverse complement strand
GCGACCGGGGTGACGACCCGCCGGCTCCGGTGGCCGCTGGCCGGGGCAACCCTCCTCTCCGGTTTCTCGCGGGGGCTGTCGAACGAGATCGTCAGTGGGCCGGATGGCGGACCGCGGGTTGAACTCGACGGGGGCGCGTTGCTCATCATTGAGACGGCCCTGCTAGGCTCCCATCCATGACCATGCCCGTTGCCGGCGACCTCGCCCCCGAGATTGCCCTCCCGGACGAACAGGGCACCGTGCACCGGCTCGCGGGGCAGCCCGGCCGTTGGACGATCGTCTACTTCTACCCGGAGGACGACACCCCCGGCTGCACGACCGAGGCCTGCCAGTTCCGCGACCTGGATGAGTTGATCCGCGACCAGGCTGCCGACGTCTGGGGGATCAGCCCTGATGGGTCCGACAGCCACCGGCGGTTCCGCGACAAGTTCGAGCTGCCGTTCACCCTGCTCTCCGACGAGGACCACTCGGTCGCCGAGGCCTGGGGTGCCTGGACCCTCAAGAAGAACTACGGCCGCGAATACCTGGGCATCCAGCGCTCTACATTCCTGGTCGATCCGGAGGGGAGGATCGCCTTCGCCTGGCCGAAGGTCAGGGCCGACGGTCATGCCGAGGATGTGCTCGCCCACCTGGCAACCGCGCGGGCCGATCGAGCCGCCCGATCGGCCGCCGGCTGAGCCCGACGACGATCACCCGGCACGCAAAGAGGCCTCGCTCGTGGGGGGATACGAGCGAAGCCTCGGGCGGGATGATACCCCAATCAGCGCGGTGCGGTGATCGATGAACGACGAATCTGGGGCTGCCGGCCCGGCCGAGCTGGTCCCGGCCCACGACTGGCGGCCCGACCGATTCATGGTGATCGCCGCCCATCCCGATGACGCCGACTTCGGCCCGGCCGCGACGGCCGCCCGCTGGATCGACAGCGGCTCGGTCGGCTGGCTGGTCTGTTGCACGAGTGGCGACCAGGGCGGCGAGGATCCGGAGGCAGATCCGATCATCCTGGCCGCCCTCCGGGAGCGTGAACAGATGGCTGCGGCCGCGATCGTCGGCTATGCCGGGGTCAGCTTCCTGCACCAGCCCGACGGCGCCCTGGTCAACGACCTGGTCCTGCGCGAGATGCTGGTCCGCGAGATCCGGACCTTCCGGCCGGATGCCGTCCTGGCCCAGGACCCCGATGTCGTCATCTATCCCGGCGGTGGGATCAACCACACCGACCACCGGGCGGCCGGCCTGGCGGCGATCGATGCGGTCTACCCCGCCGCCCGTAATCCGATGGCCTTTCCAGCCTTGGCCCGGGCAGGGCTCGCCGCCCACCGGGTGCGCCGCCTGTACCTCTTCTGGACCACGGTCCCCACGGCCTGGGTGGACGTGACGGCGACGATCGGGCGCAAGGTGGACGCCCTGCGGGCCCACGCCAGCCAGATCCATGAGCCCGAGGGACTGGCGACCCGGATCGCCGAATGGGCCGCCGAAGACGGCGCCAGGATCGGGACGGCGGCGGCCGAGGACTTCCGGGTGGTCGTCATCGACGCGGACGAGCAGGAGGCTGCGACGGTCGAGGCATAGTCTCGCCGGTCTGCTGCCGGGTCGCTTCGGTCAGGCCTCGATGAGCAGGGGCCGGACCTTGCCCCAGTTGTTCCACAGGTCGGCCAGCGGCTCGGCCCGGCCGCCGAGCAGGCTGACCATCTCGCCCAGGGTCAGGTCGCCGGCCGCCGATGCGACGTACTCGTCGGCGGCCACCCGGACCTCGTCGAACAGCTGGGCCATCGTGGCCTCGGTCGGCCAGGTTCGCAGGCGCATCGGATCGAGGCCGGCATAGCCGAGGGCGAGTGACAGGTCGCGCTGGCTGGGCACCCGGCTGTCGGCAAAGCCGCCCAGGCCATCGAAGCGGTAGCCGAGCGAGGCGAGCGCGGTCGCAATATCCCGGCTCTGGGCCTGGCTGAACGGTCCCCAGAAGCCGTGATCGGTGGGAAAGTCGAGCGATGACGCCTCGATCGCCCGGGCCACGCAGGCATCGACGAGGTCGCTCAGGAGGAGCTGCCAGCGACGCTGCTCGACCGGGTCATCGCCGGCGACGTCCTCGACCACGGTCCGGACCGCGTCGCCGTCACCCCGGAGCATGCGCAGGATGCGTGGCTCGGCTCCGGCAAAGATCCGTTCCGACGGCGGGATGATCCCGTCCATGTCAGCAGGTTCGAGCTCGGGCCCACCAACCAGCCGTGGCCAGGCTGCCTCGACCGGGGCTGCAGCCGGATCGACCGGGATTCGCCCAGCCCGGCGGTCGACCTGGGCCTCTTCGCAGGCCGCCAGCGCCTCGCGGGCCGTGTGGCAGGCCTCGGCGGCCGACTCGGCGTTGATCCGGGCGACGTCGGCATCGAGGCTCAGGCGCTCGATCACGAGCGCCAGCTGGCCTGCGGCCTCGCGCGCCCGGGCCCCGTCAAGGCTGGCTTCGCGAGCGGCCTGGTTGATCCGGTTGATCTCGCTCAGCCAGGCTGTGGCCGCCCCCTCGACGGCCTCCCGGGAATGGGCCTCGGTATGGGCCCGTCGGAAGGCGAGGCGGGCAGCCTCCTTGATCGCCCGGATCTCGCGCGGGTCGGCCACGAGGGCCGCCTGGGTTGCGCGCACGTCCAACTGGTCGTAGGCGCGCTGCTGCTCGCGCAGGGCCTCAATTGCTGTTCCGCTCTGCTCGCGCAGCCGATCGGCCAGGTCGCAACGCTCGGCGGCCACCCGGCGCTCATCGGAGCACGGGCCGGTCAGGGGCGCGCGCAGTGGTGGAGCTGCGCCCGGCCCGGCCCCGGCGTCGGTGGAAGCACCCGAGCCCGGCGTGGACGGGGTTGGCGACGCGCCGCCGCCGGTCGGCTCAGCCTCGGCCCGGGGTCGTTCCGCGAGAGCCAGCCCGACGGGGCCCGCCGCAACGAGGACTGGCTGGGATGCGCCAACGAGTGGGATGGTCGCCTCGACCCGCTCACGCATGGCGGCCAGCACCGGGTCCACCCCGGCGACGATTGGGAACGCAACCATGCCCGCGTCGGCAGACGTGCCTGGAACGTCCGTTCTGGAACCGAGGATCGCCGGGTCACCCGGGCCGCCCCGGCCCGCTGGTTCAACGTGGGCCCGGGCGTGACCGACGGCGAGGGTCGAGGCTCGCCGGCCGGGCAGGTCGTTGGTGGTCACGGTCAGCCGGATCTCGCGGGGTGGGCGCGGCCGGGAGCGCAGCCTCGCGAGGAGCAACGCACCGGCCACGATGCCGATCAGCAGGCCGAGTGTCAGTGCTGCGAACTCGCTCAGGCCCACGCTGCCTCCTCGTCGGTCCGGTGGCACTCGTCGAGCACCTCTCGAGCGCCGGGACCTAGCCCGAGCGTAGCTGCCCGGCCCGCGTGCGTCAACTTTGGAGCACGGCCCGGCGCCGCTCGGATTCGGGCCGCTCCATGCAGGTGGGCGGGCCTCGGTGGTAGATTGCGCAGGTCGGTCCGCTGCCGACGATTCCTCCTGTCCGAGCCGATCAACGGAAAGGTACGACCCCCGCTTGGCCATCGACCCGAACCAGGAATTCCTCGTTCAGCCCGTCGACGCTTCATGGCTCCAGTGCAATATCGAGTGCCAGGAGGCGTGTCCGGTCGGCACCAACTGCCGGGGCTACCTGAATCTAGCCGCCGAGGGCCGCTTCGAAGAGGGCTACATCCTCAGCCGGGACCCGAATCCGGTCGCGGCGATGTGCTCCTACGTCTGCTCCGCGCCGTGCGAGCGCGCCTGCCGTCGGGGGGACATTGACCGCCCACTGGCGATCCGGGCGATGAAGCGCTTCCTCGTCGAGTGGCATGAGGCATCGGGCATCCCCGACGTGATCCCGGCCATCACCCCCCGGGTCGAGCGCGTCGCCGTGGTCGGGGCCGGCCCAGCCGGAATTGCGGTGGCTCGCGAACTCGCCCTGAAGGGCTTCCAGGTGACCGTCTTCGACAGCCTGCCCTACGCTGGCGGGACGATGCTGATCGGGGTGCCGGCCTTCCGCCTGCCGCGCGAGGCAATCGAGATGGACGTCCGGCTGGTTGAGCAGCTGGGCGCCAGGTTCGTGTTCAATACGACGATCGGCACGGACATCACCTTCGATCAGCTCCAGCGTGACTTCGATGCGATCTCGATCACGGCCGGGGCGATGGACGCAGTCGCCCTCGACGTGCCGGGGGGCGACCTGGAAGGCGTCCAGTACGGCGTCGACTTCATGAAGATCGCCAATCTCGGCCAGGACCTCGTGGTCGGCCGGGACGTGGTGGTGATCGGCGGTGGCTACACCGCGATGGACTGCTCCCGGACCAGCCTCCGCCACGGCGCCGAGAACGTGGCAATCGTCTATCGCCGGACCCGCTCCGAGCTGGTGGTGGACGAGGAGGAGCTGGGCGAGACGGAGCGCGAAGGCGTCCGGATGGAATTCCTGGCCAGCCCGATCGAGGTCCTCGGCCAGAATGGCCACGTCACCGCCGTGCGCTTCATCCGCAACCGGCTGGGCGAGCCTGACGCGTCGGGACGACGCTCGCCGGTGCCGATCCCCGGTTCGGAGTTCGAGATCAAGGCCGATACGGTCATCCCGGCTGTCTCGCAGTCGGCCGATCTCACCTTCCTGCCGGTCGAGGCGAGCTTCGAGATCAATCGCGGCCGGGTCAAGGTGGATCCCGCGACCTATGCCACGAACGTCAGGGGCGTCTTCGCCTGCGGCGACTTCGTGACCGGTCCGACCACCCTGATCGAGGCGGCCGGGCACGGCAAGAAGTGTGCCTACGCCATCGATCGCTACCTGACCGGGCGATCCGACGTGACGGTGGCCGCCAACGTGAAGATCACCAGCTCCTGGCGCCACGACATGCCCGAGTTCTACGACGTCCTGCCCCGCCAGCACATCCCGATGGCCCCGATCGCGCTGCGCATCCCGTCGACCGACCCATCGGTCAACTTCACCACGCCGGTCGAGCTGGGCTACGCGGCCAACCAGGCAGTCGCCGAGTCCACCCGTTGCCTGATGTGCAACTTCAATATCTGGTTCGACCCGTTCCGCTGCGTCCTGTGCGGCGCCTGTGCCGATGTCTGCCCCGAGGGCGTCATCCACATGGTTGATGTCAACCAGCTCAAGAGCGAGGGCCTCCTGCCCGAAATCGAGGAGGCCTACGGCTGGGAGCAGGGGGCCGCCATGATCCTCGACGAGGAGCGCTGCATCCGCTGTGCGCTGTGCGTCAAGCGATGCCCATTCGACGCCATTACGATGGAGCGGTTCGAACTGCAGGAGGTATCGAGCGACGGGCGGCTCTACAAGGAGTCGTACCGTGATGCGCAACTGGCCGGGACGCCCGGCGTGGCAGGAGGATCCCGGTGAGCTTCCTCGAGCGGGTCGATCAGAGCATCCGCCGGAGTGTCGTGTGGCGCTCGTTGTTCCGCCAGCCCTACCCCAGCGACGAGCGGTCGCGGGCGTATGCGGTCATGAACAACGTGTTCCTGCACATTCACCCGGTGCGCGTCCGCCAGCATGCCGTGAAGTTCGCCTACACCTTCTGCCTGGGTGGGCTGAGCTTCTTCCTGTTTCTGGTCCTGACGGTCACCGGCGTCTACCTGATGTTCTTCTACGTCCCGTCGGCGACCCAGGCGTACACGAACATCCTGTCGATCCAGAGCGAAGTTGCCTTCGGGCTGCTGACGAGGAACATCCATCGCTGGGGGGCCCACCTGATGGTCTTCTTCGTCTTCCTGCACATGATGCGGGTCTTCTACCACGGCGCCTACAAGCCGCCCCGCGAGTTCAACTGGGTGGTCGGGGTCGTCCTCCTGTTCGTCACCCTGATGTTGTCCTTCACCGGTTACCTGCTGCCGTGGGACCAGATCGCCTACTGGGCGATCACGATCGGGACGAACATGGGCGGCTACGCCCCGCTGTTCAACACCCCGGCCAAGCTGATCCTGCTGGGTGGACTGGAGGTGGGCCAGAACACCCTGCTGCGCTTCTATGTGCTCCACATCATGGTCTTCCCCCTCGTCGCAGCCATCTTCCTGGCCGTCCACTTCTGGCGAATCAGAAAAGACGGAGGCATCAGCGGGCCGCTATGACCGACGTCAAGAATCCACCTGAGCCACGGACGGTCGTGCCGGTCGACCCGGCTCGCCGGACCGAGATCGACAAGCAGCGCGTGCCGATGTCGGCCCGCCCCTACCGGCTGCTTGCCCTGGTCAAGCAGGACGCCGTCGTGCGGGTCCAGAAGGAACCCGACGACACGGTCATGACCTGGCCGCATCTCCTCTCGATCGAGTTCCTGGCCGGCGGCCTGATGAGCATCTTCCTGCTGATGATGGGCCTGTTCGTGAACGCGCCGCTCGAGGCACTGGCCAACTCCAATGTGACTCCGGCCGTGGCCAAGGCGCCCTGGTACTTCCTCGGCCTGCAGGAGCTCCTGTCGTACTTCCATCCCACGGTCGCGGGCGTCATGGTGCCGACCTTCGTGTTGGTCGGCGCCGCCCTGATCCCGTACGTCGACCGGGGCAACCTGACCGCCACCCGACCGTCGCAGCGCAAGACCGCCGTCGTCCTGTTCAGCATGTTCTGCGCCCTGGGCCTGATTGTCACGTTCGTCGGGATCTTCTTCCGCGGTCCGGGCTATGCGTTCGTCATCCCTTACCTGAACACCAACGGGCTGCACTTCAGCCTGTGAACGAGCATCCCGAGGCCATGAGATGAGCAACTACCAGGTCGAACCAGCCGGCCGGCCACAGGCGCTCGCCAAGGAGGCGATCAAGGCCCTCCGCAAGGAGCAGGTCCAGGGCACCTCGCGACGCCAGGTCCTGCGGACGGCCCTGGGCGTCGGCATGGCCCTCTTCCTGGCCGAGCTTGGGGCTGGCACGATCGGCTTCATCTGGCCGGCGATCGCCACGGGCAACAAGAGCAAGGTCCGGATCGGGACACTGGCCGACGTCACGGCCCAGAACTCGAGCCTGCCGATCAAGGACGGTTTCCCGGCCTACTACGGTGCGGCCAAGGCCTACGTGATGCTGGTCGACACGTCGCGCCAGGAATTCGTGGCCGGCGCAGATGCCACTGGCGAGGGCACTGGCGTCAACGTCCGGGCCCTCTACCAGCGCTGCCCGCACCTTGGTTGCAAGCCGAATCCATGCCTGAAGAACTTCTGGTTCGAATGCCCCTGCCACGGCTCACGCTATGACCGGCTCGGGATCAAGGCCCTCGGCAACCAGTACGGGCCGGCGCCGCGGAGCATGGACCGCTTCTCCACCTCGGTTGACAGCAGTGGCGCGCTTTCGGTCGACACGCTCAAGATCACCCTGGGCCCGCTCCCGATTGCCCTCGGCCAGCCCGGCCTGATCCCCCCGAAATCGCCGACAGGTTGTCTCTGATCGTGGCCGGTCCGAATTCACGAGGAGACGCATGAGCGAGCTGTCCGGGCCGGGACCGGAGGAGCGACTGCCGGCGACCCGCCCGGAGAGCACCCCCGCCCCGGTCGAGCGCTTCTCGGCTCCGCCGTCCGCCCATCAACTTGCGCTCACCCCGGAGCGAGCCGCCTCGATCGTCCGCCAGAGTTCAAATGCGCGCTGGGTCGGCTTCCTGGCCGTCCTGTTCGTCGTCGTCTTCGTGATCGTGTATTACTTCTACGACCTGGGCTTCCCCGGGATCGCCAACACGTCCCGCCAGGTGAAGGAAGTCGCCGCCCAGCAGGTCACCTCGGTCGAGGCCGGCTACAACCTGTTCGAGGCGAACTGCGCGCGCTGTCACGGTGCGGCCGGCCAGGGCGGGATCGGCCCGGTCCTCAACGACCAGGCCAAGCTGTACGTCCACCTCAACCCCGACTACCTCAAGAACGTGCTGACCGTTGGTGGACGCTACGTCTGTGGCAACCCCAGCAGCCTGATGCCGGTCTGGGCCGACACCAACGGCGGACCGCTCAACTACGTCCAGATCCAGAACCTGATCGATTTTCTCCGGGCGCCCAACACGCTCACCTACACGATCCGCGACAACAGCACGAACGAGCCGCTCCTCGATGCCGCCGGCAAGGTCCAGACCGGGACGGGCTGGCGTGATCCGAACTTCGCGCCGGCTGCCGGTGCCTCGCCGGTGCCCGACTGCTGGAGCACCGCCCTGGCGCCTGCCGGCAGTCCGGCTGCCACGCCCGCCCCGGGGGCGGCCGTGATCAAGCTCGATGCCCTCAACATCGCCTTCACCCAGACAAGCCTGACGGCCCCGGCCAACACGGCTTTCGATCTCCAGTTCAACAACCAGGACGCCTCGGTGCCCCACAACGTGGTGATCCTCGACTCGTCGGGCAAGGCCGTCTTCACCGGTGACATCTTCAACGGCCCAGCGACCAAGGACTACAGCGTGCCGGCCCTGGCGGCCGGGGCCTATACGTTCCATTGCGCGGTTCACCCGAACATGACCGGGACGCTCACGATCAAGTAGACGGCGCGCCGGTCGGCGGCGACCGGCGCAAGGGATGGAGGACGATGGCGGGACAGACGCTCAGCACGGGTAGCGCGGGCCGGCGACGGGTCCTGTTCGGGCTGCTCGACGGCGACGGCTGGACGTGGGCCACGGCCAAGGCCGCGTTCTGGTTCGTGCTGATCGTCATGCTCCTCGGCTACATCCCGGACCGGGCCTACTACTTCACGGTCTTCTCGACGATCGACGTGGGGCTCAACGTGATCTCGCCGATCAACTTCTGCCCGCCCACCAACCGGACCCTGCCCTGCCCGGCTCCGGCCGGCGCGCCGCTGCCCTGGGATCCGTCGCCGGCCGAGCTGGGCCTGCCGGCCGGCCCGCGGACCGACGGCGGCCTCATCCAGGCCGGGACCAACCTGATCTACGTCGGCGGCACCGACGGCAGCAGCGTCTCGGACAAGACCTTCGTCGCGCCGCTCTTCAGCGGCAACTTCGGTCCGTGGAAGCCATCCCTGGCGCTGCCCGCCGCGCGGACCGCCGCGGCCACGATCTTCCTGAACGGCACGATCTACGTGATCGGTGGGGACGGCAGCGACGGCAAGCCGACCACGACCGTGTACGCCTCGACCCAGGACGCCACGACGGGGGCGTTCGCCGCGTACGCCGAACGGCAGGACCTCGCCTTGCCCGCGGCGCGTGCCTGGGCGACCGTGGTGGCCGCCTCGGACGGCCTGATCCTGGTTGGCGGCACGGACGGGACGGCTCCCACCACGTCGGTCTGGAAGGCAACTGCCGACAAGACCGGCAAGCTCGGGTCGTGGGCTGCCCAGGTGCCCTTGCCCCAGCCCCGCAGCGAGGCCAACGGCTCCCTGATCGGCAGCTCACTGTTCATCTACGGCGGCCGTGACGCGGCCGGCCCGACCGCGACCGTCCTGCGCGGCAGCATCGGCACCGCCGCGCCGGCTGCGGCGGCCTCGCCGGTAGCGTCCGGTGCAGTG
>JBBRIM010000102.1:0-9609 GCA_038221095.1 Candidatus Limnocylindrales bacterium | reverse complement strand
ATCAACACGATCGTTGGCTCAGGCACGCTGGTCACCTTTCCGACCCTGCTCGCCTTCGGCTATTCGCCGGTTGTCGCCAACGTCTCGAACACGATCGGGCTGGTTCCCGGCTCGTTCAGCGGGGCGATCGGCTATCGGCGGGAGCTGGCCGGTCAAGGCGGCCGGGTCCGGCGGCTGGGACTCGCGGCGGTCGCCGGTGGACTGACGGGCGCCCTGCTGCTGCTCGTCCTGCCCGCAGCCGCGTTCCAGCGCATCGTGCCGATCCTGATCCTGGGCTCGGTCGGGTTGATCGCGATCCAGCCGCGCCTGTCGCTGGCGATGGGCCGGCGGCGCAGTGAAGGCCACGAGCACACCCGGCCGCTCCTGGTGACGACGTACCTGACGGGGATCTACGGCGGTTACTTCGGGGCAGGGCAGGGGATCATCCTGATGGCTGCCCTGGGGACCTTCCTGCCCGATGGCTACCAGCGCCTCAACGGCCTGAAGAACGTACTCGCGGTCCTGATCAACGGGGTGGCCGCCATCATCTTCATCGTCCTTGCCCAGGTCGCCTGGCAGCCCGCCGTGATCATCGCCGTCGGTTCGATCATCGGCGGCCAGATCGGCGCGTCGGTCGGTCGACGGCTGCCGGTCACCGCCCTGCGCTTCGCGATCATCGTTGTCGGCTTGATCGCCGGCATCAAGCTGCTGATCAGTTGATGGAGCCGCGTGACGGGGATCGCCAAGGCCTGCGGATCTTGAGATGGCACTGGCTCGTTGTAGCGGTTGCGGTGGTCGTCGCCTTCTTCGGAGCGTGCGTCCTGGTCGGTTTCGGCTTCATCCTCCTGCCTGGGCCGCAGCTCGACTAGTTCCTGGGCGGGCTTGCGCGACGGGGATGGGGACCCTTGGCCGGTTCGATTCCGACTGCATGGTCGCTGGAGCGTGAAGCTTGCCGCCAAGACGGGCCGGCCTCCGCTTGGCCTCGAGTTTGCCCCAGTTTGAGCCGTGGTCACGCTCGACTGATACCGCTCGAGAGTCGGAGGGACGCCCCGGCGGACTCCGAGGAGTCCTTGAACCCACGGTTCGGGCTCACGGCGACCATGGACGCGGAACGAGAACGCTCAAGCACCACATCGAGGGCGGATGTGTCGATGGTGGTCAGGGAACCGGGCTTGGGGAGGGCGGTGCTCGGTGCATGAGCATCCTCAGCATTGGCAACAGGGTAAGCCTCATTCCAGACGGTTCCAGGGCTGGGAGGTCTGCGATTCGAAACCGTTTCGGGCACGACAGACTCTCTCGGGCCGCCCGATCCCGGTTCTTTTGGGTCCGCCGGGACCGTTAGCCCAGGGTCTTGCCTTGGATTGCCCATGCAGCGAGCGTGACGAGGCTTTACGCGAGCCTCAAGCCTTCCTTGACGGCCGAGCCGAACCGGATCAACATGATACCGATGCGTATCACGTTAACGGCGACGGTCACAGATCGAACCGGCACGCTCCTGTACGACTCGGACTGCGGGATCTGCGTCGCCACCGCGTCATGGCTGGGCGCGCGCGTCGGCCCCCGCCGGCTCGGGCTGCTGGCCCTGGCCGACGCCGGTACCGACCCGCGGATCGGGACCATCGTGGAAGGCCGGCCACTGAGCACGACGCTCCACTTCGTTCGAGCCGACGACACGGTCCTGACCGGTGCGCGGGCCGTCCTGGCGGCCGGCCGCCTCGTGCCTCGCTGGCGCCTCATGGCGATCCCGTTCGACAACCGGGCCGGCCACCTCCTCCTCGAGCCGATCTATCGCCACGTTGCGTCGAATCGACGGCGGATCGGACGCCTGCTCGGGCTACCGGCCGGCTGCGCGCTTCCACCCCGGACGCGCGACGGCGTCTGAGCCGCACCGGTCGGTTCGGGCGGTGGTTGGCCCCGTGTCGTACCATGCCTTCCGGCGGCTTGGCTCTGTACTCGCGCCCGAGGACGCAAACAGGAACGTTGCGACCAAAGGTTCAACGGGTGCGTGGCCAGGCCACCGAACACCAGCGGCGCTGTAACCGAGCGCACATTGGGCGGCTAGCTCAGTTGGTTAGAGCACTTGCTTGACATGCAAGAGGTCACTGGTTCGAGTCCAGTGTCGCCCACCACGTTTTGAACACGTCGAGCGGGACACGTCCCGGCCGGATCGCCTCGGCCTCTCGTCCTTGCGCTGGACGAGGGGCTTCGTGATTCGATAGAGGAGCCGCATATGGGCCAGGACAAACCGCTCGCCGCTCCCGCCCAGGCCGAGGGCGACCCCGACCGCGATGTCGAGCAGGACGCGGACTTCGACGCGCCCGTCCGAGGTTCGGCCGAGGAGCTCCTCGATGCGGGTGCCCACAGCGACCTGGATGCGATGCGCCATTCGGCGGCCCACGTCATGGCCGAGGCGGTCCTCGACCTATACCCGGGCGCGAAGCTCGGCATCGGCCCGGCGATCCAGGACGGCTTCTACTACGACTTCGAGCTGGCCCGTCCGATCACCCCCGACGACCTCGTGGCAATCGAGGCGCGGATGGCCGAGTCGGTCGTTGCCGACCACCCGTTTGTCCGCGCGGAACTGGCGCCGGACGACGGCCGGGCCTTCTTTGTGGAACGCGGCCAGCCCTACAAGGTCGAGATCCTGGACGACCTCGGCGCGAAGTCGGAGGCCGCCGGCGAACCGATTCCGGTCGTCACGACCTACGAGCATGGCCCGTTCATCGACCTGTGCAAGGGGCCGCACGTTGCCTCGACCGGCAGGATCGGCCCGTTCCGCCTGCTCAGCGTGGCCGGGGCCTACTGGCGCGGCGACGAGCATCGGCCGATGCTCCAGCGGATCTATGGCACCGTCTGGATGAACCAGGACGACCTCGATCAATACCTCTGGCGACGGGCCGAGGCGAAGAAGCGCGATCACCGCAGGCTGGGCGTCCAGCTCGACCTGTTCAGCTTCCACGATGTCTCGCCCGGATCGGCGTTCTGGCATCCCAAGGGCCAGCGCATCTGGCGGACCCTCGAGACGGCGATGCGCGAGCTCCAGGATCGGCGCGGCTACCAGGAAGTCAGCACACCGATCCTGGTCAACGAGAAGCTTTGGCTCCAGTCGGGCCACCTGCCCCTCTATGCCGACAACATGTTCCTGCTCCAGGTCGAGGGCCAGACCTTCGGCCTGAAGCCAATGAACTGCCCCGAGTCGACGTTCATCTATCGCAGCCGGCTGCGCTCCTATCGGGACCTGCCGCTGCGCCTGAACGAGTACGGCCGGCTCCATCGCAACGAGCGGTCGGGCACGCTCTCGGGACTGACCAGGGTCCGCCAGTTCATCCAGGACGATGCTCATATCTACGTCCGGCCGGACCAGCTGGCCGATGAGATCGAGGCGCTCCTGGGTGAGGTCCGCGAGGCCTACTCGTGGGTCGGCCTGAGCCCACGTTTCGCGTTTGCCACCAAGCCCGACAAGGCGATCGGCGACCCGGCGCTCTGGGAGCGGGCCGAGTCCCTGATCCGGGAGGCCCTCGACCGGTCTGCCGTTGACTACGTGGTCAAGCCCAAAGATGGCACCTTCTACGCACCGAAGATCGACATCTACATCGACGATGCCCTCGGCCGGGAATGGCAAATGGCGACGATCCAGGCCGACCTGACGATGCTGCCCGAACAGTTCGACCTGACCTACATCGACGAGCACGGGCAACCACAGCGGCCCATCGCCATCCACCGGGCGATCTACGGCTCGCTCGAGCGCTTCATCGGGATCCTGACCGAGCACTTCGCCGGCGCCTTCCCGCTCTGGCTGGCACCAGTCCAGGCCGTCGTCGTCCCGATTGCCGACCGGCACCTGCCGCCGGCTGAAGAGCTCGCCGGCGTCCTCCGCGCCCGGGGCCTGTGGGTCGAGGTGGACACCTCCGATAACCGGATGCAGAACAAGATCCGGCTGGCCCAGGAACAGAAGATCCCGTACATGCTCGTTCTGGGTGACCGTGAGATCGAGGCGCGGACGGCGGCGCCGCGCACCCGGGCCGGCGAGCAACAGCCGGCCGAAGGTTGGGAGGCACTCGCCGACCGCCTCGCCGCGGAATCGGCCGCGCGGGGGCTGTAGGCGGCCGGGCAGGGCCTCGATTGCCCGGCTGAGGAGGCCGTGCTATCCTCCGGCGGCGACCGGTCCGGACGCCAGATGCGTGCGCCGCTCGCGGACAGAATGAACGTACGCTCGAAGGAGTGAAGCCATCAGTCGAGACCTGCGCGTCAACCAGATGATCCGGATCCCACAGGTCCGGGTGGTGGATGAGGACGGGAGCCAGCTTGGGGTGATGCCCACGGCCGAGGCTCTCGCAATGGCGCAGGAACGCGGCTACGACCTTGTCGAGGTCGCACCGATGGCTGCTCCGCCGGTCGTCCGGTTTCTCGACTTCGGTCAATTCAAGTACGAAGCGACCAAGCGAGAAAAGGAAGCCAAGCGCAAGCAGCGTTCGGTGACCTTCAAGGAAGTCCGGCTCAAGCCCAAGATTGCAACAGGTGACTTTGACACGCGGGTCCGCCGCGCAATCCAGTTCCTCGAGGAGGGAGATCGACTCAAGGTCGCCGTTCAGTTCCGGGGCAGGGAACTCACCCACCCCGAGATCGGACGGAACCTGCTGGCCCGGTTCTCGGACCGGATCAAGGATCACGGCGTCGTCGAGCGCGCTCCATTGCTGGAGGGCAAGTCGATGCACATCACCGTGGCCTCGACCCACAAGCCCAAGGTGATCGAGCCGACCAGGCACGACGAAGGCGCTCCCGCGGCAACGGCCGACGGTTCGCCGGCGCCGAGCGGACCGGCTCCGGCCGAGGCGACCCCGTTGGAACCGGTCTCAGTTGAAGCAGCTCAAGCGGATGGCGTGACGGACGTCGCGCCGATTCCCGTGGCAGTCGAAGTCCCGGCAGCGACGGAGGCACTGACAGAGGCACCCGCGGTTGCCGAAGCACCGGTCAAGCCGGTCGTGGCGAAGGCCGCAGCAGCCAGGACAAAGGCAGCAGTCAGGACAAAGACAGCAGCAAAACCAGCGGTCGTCTCCCCGGAGCCGACCGAGAGCACACCGAGCGCACCACGAGCGGCGGCCAAGCGGGCGCCGCGAGCGGCCCGCGCAACAGAGTCCGAGGCCCCGGCCGCGGCAACGACAGGAGAGTAGGAACCAGCGTGCCGAAGATGAAGACCCACAAGGCCGCCGCCAAGCGGATCGGTGTCACGGGTAGTGGCAAGATCGTCCGCGTGCGGTCGTGGCGTGGTCACCACCTTGAGATCAAGTCCTCCCGACGTGCTCGGCGCTACGACGGCAAGAGCGTCATCGGGCCGGAGCACGCCAAGCAGGTCCGCCGCCTGCTCCCGTACCTCTAGGAGCCGCTGAACACCATGTCACGAGTCAAGCGCGGCGTCACGTCGCACGCTCGCCACAAGCGTCTCCTTGATGACGCCGAGGGTCGCAAGGGCACTCGCTCCCGCCTGATCAAGCCGGCCCGCGAGGCGCTCCTGCACGCACTGCACTACGCCACCCGCGACCGCAAGCAGCGCAAGCGCGACTTCCGCGAACTGTGGATCGTCCGGATCAACGCGGCCACCCGCCAGCGCGGGATGGCCTACAGCGCCTTCATCGCCGGCCTGAAGAAGGCCGACGTCGAGATCGACCGCAAGATCCTGGCCGACATCGCCGTCCGTGATGCCGCCACGTTTGGCAAGATCGTCGAGGCCGCACGCGGCGCCTGATCGAGTCCCGCCACCAGCACGGACCCTCGATTCGTCCCGGCGACGGTCGAGGGTCGCTGATTCAGCAGCCCCCGAGGAGCACTGACCTGGACCTGACCAGCCTGACCGGCGAGCTCCACGCCCTGCGCGACGGCGCGCTCGGCGCGGTGGCGGCCGCCCCGGACAGTGCCACCCTCGTGGCACTCGAAGTGGACGTCCTGGGCAAGAAGGGGTCAGTGACCGCCGTCCTGCGCGGGATCGGCGGCCTGCCGCCCGACGACCGGCCCCAGGTCGGGGCGATCGCCAACGAGGTCCGAGCGTCGATCGGGGCGGCCCTGGCTGAGCGCGGGGCCACGTTGCGGGCCGCGGAGCTCTCCGCCCGGCTCGGAACCGAGGCGATCGACGTGACCACCCCCGGCCGGCCCGTCGGGCGCGGCGCCCTTCACCCGATCATCGAGACGAGCAACCGGATCGCCGAGATCTTCGGCCACTTCGGGTTCACCGTTCACGAAGGGCCCGAGATCGAGGACGATCTCACCAACTTCCAGATGCTCAACATTCCGCTCGATCACCCAGCCCGTGACCTGTGGGACACGCTCTACGTCGACGTGCCCGGCCATCTCTTGCGGACCCATACGTCACCGATCCAGATTCGGGTGATGCAGTCCCAGCAGCCGCCGATCCGGGCCCTGCTGCCCGGCCGCGTCTTCCGCTACGAAGCGGTGGACGCGAGTCACGCTTCCGAGTTCTTCCAGGTCGAGGGCCTGATGGTCGACGAGGGCACCACGATGGGCGACCTGCGTGGGCTCCTCGACGAGTTCACCCGGGCGATGTTCGGCCGCGACAGGCGAACCCGCTTCCGGCCCGGCTACTACCCCTTCACCGAGCCGTCCGTCGCGTTCGACGTCGAGTGCCTCGTGTGCGGCGGGTCGGGCTGTCCGGCCTGCTCGCGGACCGGCTGGATGACGATCCTGGGGGCAGGCATGGTTCACCCGGTCGTGCTCCAGTACGGTGGCCTCGACCCGGAGCGCTACCAGGGCTTCGCCTTCGGGATGGGTGTCGAGCGGATCGCCAACCTGCGCTACGGCGTCGGCGACCTGCGCCTGTACACCGAGAACGACCTGCGCTTCCTGGGGCAGTTCCGATGAGGATTCCGCTCAACTGGCTGCGCGAGTACGTCGATATCGAGCTGACCCCCGAGCAGCTCGCCGAGCGGCTGACCGTGCTGGGCATGGAGGTCAAGGGGATCGAGGCATGGGGTGCCGACTGGCGCTCGGTGGTGGTTGGCCAGCTCCTGACCGTCGAGCGGCATCCGCGGGCGGACCGGCTGTCGCTGACCACGGTCGACGTCGGTGACGGCCAGGTCCTCGAGATCGTTTGCGGGGCCACCAACATCGCTCCCGGCCAGCGGGTTCCGGTCGCCCTGCCCGGCGCCGTCTTGCCCGGCGGCCGGCGGATCGAGCGAGCCGAGAAGATGGGCGTCGTCTCGAACGGGATGCTGTGCTCGGGTGACGAGCTCAACCTGACGAGCGACGCAGATGGAATCCTGATCCTGCCACCGGCGACGCCGCTCGGCATCGAGTTGAGTGTGCTCTATGGCGACACCGTCCTCGATGTCGACGTGAAGCCGAACCGGGGCGATGCCCTGTCCCTGGTCGGGCTGGCCCGCGAGGTCTCGATCGTTACCGGGGCGCCGGTTCGCTTCCCGGAGGTTCACCTGGCCGAGCGCGGCACGCCAACCACCGACCGCGTCACGATCAGGATCGAGGAGCCTGACCTGTGCAGCCGGTTCGTCGCTCGCTGGTTGAGCGATGTGCGCGTGGCGCCGTCACCCGAAGCGATCCAGATCCGGCTGCAGGCCGCCGGGATGCGCCCGATCAGCAACGTCGTTGATGCGTCCAACTACGTGATGCTCGAGCTGGGCAAGCCAACCCATGCCTTCGATGCCGGGCACGTCCGCGACGGGCAGCTGATCGTCCGCCGGGCACGAGCGGGGGAGCATCTCGAGACGCTCGACCACGTCCAGCGCGAACTCGTGACCGACGACCTGGTCGTGGCCGACCCGGGCGCTGCGCTGGGCATCGCCGGGATCATCGGTGGGGCGAGCAGCGAGGTCTCCGACCGGACAACCGCGGTGATCATCGAGTCGGCAATCTTCGACCCGGTCGCGATCCGGCGTACAGGCCAGCGCTACGGCCTTCGATCCGAGGCCAGTCTGCGGTTCGAGAAGGGCCAGGAATTCCGTCTCGCCCGGATCGGCGCCGACCGCGTTGCCGGCCTGATCGCCGATTGGGCCGGGGCAACCGTGGCGCCCGGTCGTGCCGACAGCGCAGCATCCGAGCCCGCGGCGAGCCGGGTCGCATTCCGGCCGGCCCGGGTCAACCGGCTGCTCGGCACGAACCTTGACGTGGCTGAGCAGCGCACGATCCTCGGCCGAGCCGGAATCGGGACCGACGCACCGATTGGCCCCTTGAGCGTCCGGGTCTCGGCTGAGCCCCAGCCGCTGGCCGTCGAGGCCGCGCCGGGTGACGCCATCGTGGCGGTCGTCCCGAGTTGGCGCCAGGATCTCGAGATCGAGACCGACCTCTCGGAGGAGATCGCCCGGATCATCGGCTATGAGCAGATCCCCGCCATCCTGCCCGACACGGTCATGCCGGCCTACCAGGACTCACCGCTGAGTGTGCGCGAGCTTGTGCGCCAGACCCTGGCCGGCGCCGGACTGACCGAGGTGATCACCACCGCCCTCGTCTCGCCCCGCCAGGTCGAAACATTCCGTCCGGCCACGGCCCTGCCGGCCGCCCTGCCCGGGGACGATCCGCCTACCGGTCGGCCGATCCGGGCGACCAACGCACTCTCATCGGAACACGCCCTGATGCGCCAGGAGCTGCTCGGCAGCCTGCTCGACGTGGTCGCCCTGAACGTGCAGCAGGGCAATGACGACGTGGCGATCTTCGAGATCGGCAAGGGCTACGGTTACAACGAGGCGAGCGCCACGATCAACGAATGGTGGCGCCTGGGATTCGCCCTCACCGGCACCAGCCGGCCACCGGCCTGGAATCGAACGTCGCGAGCGTGGGACGTCGATGACGGCAAGGGCCTGGTCGAGTTGATCGCCGACCGCCTCGGCTTCGCTCCACCGGAATGGACCGCCCTCGACGCTGAACCGGTCTATCACCCCGGCCGAAGCGCGACCGGTTTCCGCAGCGAGTCACTGGCCGGCCGCGTCGGGGAACTCCACCCGGCCCTACGGGACAACCTCGACCTGCGCGCCGACCGGGTCGTGATCGGCGAGTTTGCCCTGCGCGGCCTGGCCAAGGGTTCGCCGCCCCGGATCACGGTCGTCCCGATCGCCCGCTTCCCGGCAGTCGAACGCGACCTGGCCGTGGTCGTCCACCGGAATCGGACGGCCGCCGAGGTGGAAGGCGCAATTCGGGCAGCTGCCGGTGGGCTGCTCCAGGGCATCCGACTCTTTGACATCTACGGGGGCTCGCCGCTGGCCGACGATGAACGGAGTTTGGCCTACAGGCTGGTCTTCCAGGCGGACGACCGCACCCTGACCGACCCAGAGGTGGAGGCGAACCTGTTGGTCATCACGCGGGCCCTCGCCAGCGAGGTGGGCGGCCGGATCCGGGCCTGAGCTTTGCTGCTCAGTTGTCGACGATTACCTCGGGGATGCCCACGCTGTTCAGGATCGGCAGCGAACGCGTCGTGAATGCGTCGAGGGCGGCCGAATCGGAGATTGCTTGCGCTTCGATCTCCACGACGAACGCGTGCTTGGTGTCCGACAGACCGCCGATCGTTCCGAAGTAGAACCGGGCGATCCATCCCCTGGCGATGGCGAATTGATGACTCCAATGCCTTGGATCCTTCAGGAACCCCACACACGGGTCGGCGGGACACCCAGGGCC
>JBBRIM010000101.1:0-9886 GCA_038221095.1 Candidatus Limnocylindrales bacterium | reverse complement strand
AGCACGGCGGCGACCAGGCCTCGCAGCGCGACCGCCCGCGAGGTCGTGCGATGAGCGCTCGGGCGAGTCGGGAGGAGGCGCATGTTCAGGCTCCAATGAGTGCAGGGCGCGAGGATCGGGCCGATATCCATGTCATCTTGCGCCCGACGGTATGGTGCGACTATCCGCTGAAGGAACCACCGACGACCATACGTTCGTACCAGCTGCTGGCACCACGGGCGCACGAGTTTGCCCAAGAGCCCCATTCGAGGAGGCGAGCGCCGACCTCGCCTCCTTGGAGCGGCTGGCCGTGGTCTGGGACTACGTCATCCCCTCGAGCACACCCGAAAGCGTCTGATCCAGGGTCATCCTAGGCACCCAGCCGGTTAAGGCCCGGAGTGCCGTCGAATCACCACGGATGATGGGTGGATCGTCGGCTCGGATGAGCGCGGGGTCAGGGACGATCGACACCGGCCAGTCAACCCGTGCCGCGAGTCGGTCGATGATCTCCCGCATCGTGATCGCCTGACCCGATGCGACGTTGTACACGCGGCGGTTCCCGGGGACTTTGCGGGCAGCGAGAGCCTCGACGATCAGCCGATAGGCGCGGACAACATCGCGAACGTCGCTGATATCACGCGCGACGTCCACGTTTCCCGCTCGTATTTCGTGGACACCCGCCCGCCGCGCCTCGACGATCCGCCCCGCGAAGGCCGGCACCGCGAAGACGGGCCGCTGGCCCGGGCCGGTGTGATTGAACGAGCGGACGACGGCGACCTCGAGCGAGCCGTCCATCGAACGAGCGAGCGCTAGCGCTTCCGCAGCGAGCTTCGTGAGCCCGTAGACGCCGCGCGGCCCGAGGGGGCTCATCTCGGTGAGGGGCTCACCGCTCGCCGGTGGCTCGTAGACCTCGGACGACCCGACCACGAGCACCGCCGATCCAGGTGCCGCCGCCCGGCACGCTTCGATCACGGCGAGGGTGCCGCCGACATTGACGCGGATGGCTTCGGTCGCGTCCGCGATGGCGTCCGGGGCATACGCCATCGCGGCCAGGTGAACAACGGCCTCAGGTCGCGCATCCGCGATGGCAGCCAGAATCCCACGTCGATCCGCGATGTCGAGGACCTCCGGCCCCGGAAGGCCGATGACCTCATGGCCGGCCCCACGGAGTTCAGGGCTGAGCCACGTACCGACGAAGCCGATCGAACCGGTGACGAGGATCCTCACGAGCCCGCCGGCGCAGGCGCCTTCCCGGCGACTCGAACTCGCGCCCCATGGCGAGCCAGGTCCGCGTCGACCATCATCTCGACGAGCTCGGTGAAGGAGACAGTTGGCCGCCAACCCAGTGCCGAGCGGGCTTTCGTCGAGTCACCGAGGAGGTGATCTACCTCGGCCGGTCGATTGAAGCGCGCGTCGAGCGTGACATGCTCCCGGTAGTCGAGTCCGACCCTCTCGAAGGCCACACGGCAAAGCTCGCGAACCGAATGAGAGACGCCCGTGGCAACGACGTAGTCGCTCGCTTCTGGTTGCTGCAGCATCAGCCACATCGCGCGCACGTAGTCACCCGCGTAGCCCCAATCGCGCTCGGCGTCTAGGTTGCCCAGTGGGAGCTCCCTCGCCAATCCGAGCTTGATCCTCGCGGCGCCGTCTGTCACCTTCCGCGTGACGAACTCGAGCCCGCGCCGGGGCGACTCGTGGTTGAACAAGATTCCCGAGACCGCGAATAGCCCGTAGCTTTCGCGGTAGTTGACTGTCAAGAAGTGGCCATAGGCCTTGGCCACGCCGTACGGACTCCGCGGATGGAACGGGGTCAGCTCGGTCTGAGGTACCTCACGGACTTTGCCGAACATCTCGCTCGAGGAGGCCTGGTAGAAGCGGATCTCGCGGTCGACCTGACGGACTGCCTCGAGGACTCTCGTGACGCCCAGGCCGGTGAACTCGCCGGTGAGCACCGGCTGGTTCCAAGAGGTTGGGACGAAGCTCTGGGCTGCGAGGTTATACACCTCCGAGGGTCCGACATCCCGAAGGGCGGCGACAAGCGAGGCCTGATCGAGGAGATCGCCCTGGATCAGCTCGATCCGACCTTGCAGGTGGGCAATCCGCTCGTTGCTGTCTGTGCTGGACCGCCGCGTCATCCCCACGACGCGGTATCCCTTCTCGAGCAGGAACTCAGCCAGGTACGAGCCATCCTGCCCGGTGATGCCTGTGATCAGCGCGGTGTTGCTCATGTTGGCGTGTATAGCTCCGGATCCACACCGAGGCGCTTGAGGAGACGCAACCAAGCGCTCAAGAAGGCACTCGTATCGTACTGCTGTGCGTGTGTCCTCAAGGCCATGGGAATCCACGGGATAGCGTCAGCCCGCTCGATTGCCTCTGCCAATGAATCTACCGACGGGCGATCGAAGAACACGCCCGTCACGCCATCGACCACCGTCTCCGTGACTCCTCCAGCGCGATAGGCAACAACCGGGCGCCCTGCCGCCATGGCCTCGATCGGGGCGATGCCAAAGTCTTCCGTGCCGGGCACGACGTAGGCCTGGCAGTGTTCAAACAAGTCGACCAGGGTCTGGCGGTCGACCCGGCCCCTGAACTCGACCGTCGGTCCGGCCATCGTCTGTAGCCTCGCCCGCTCGGGGCCATCCCCAACGACGACAAGGTGGCGCCCCAGTCGGGTGGCGGCACCGACGACGAGATCGAGGCGGCGATAGGCCAACATACGAGAGGCTACAAGCAGGTACCCGTCGGGCGGACCTTGCGCGAGCGGCATCGCCGTAACGTCTACGGGGGGGTAGATAATCTCCGACTCCCTGCCCCAGGAGCGCCTGATGCGCTGCTGGATGGTCTCCGAGATCGCCACGATCACATCGGGTCGCCGAGCCGTCCTGATGTCCCATCGCCGCAGTAAGGGTCCCATCGCCATCGCGCCGAGCCGCGATAGGGGCGAGAAGCTCGCCCCATTCAGGTAAGCGTCGAGGCCCCACGCGAACCGCATCGGCGTATAGACGTAGCTGATGTGGATGCTGCCGGGCCGCGTTCGAACGGCCTTCGCGAACGCGCTTGAACTGCTGATGACCAGGTCAGCGGAATCAAGCCGGAGCGCCGCGAACCAGAGGGGGTACAAGGGCAGTAACCGTCGGAATGCGGCAGTCGGTCCAAAGACGCGCTGCAACGGCCACGTATGCACCCTCGACGGATCGATCCGATCCTCGAAGCGTGCCGCGTCAAAGAAGCTCGTGTAGATCGGTGACCCGGGCAGCATCCGGCTGAATTGGACGGCGAATGCCTCTGCACCACCATCCTGCACGAAGAAATCGTGCACGATCGCAGCCCGTGAGCGCCCCGGCGCAGGTACTCTGCCGGTCAGCCAGTCGCCTCTTGTCAGGGCGATCCTCCCCCCGAGTTCCGTTGCACCCGCCAGCCGGGACACCTCGTCGCCCGAAGCAGAGCTCTCGCGGCAGACGCAGCGCAGGTCCGTTGATCCCGGGAATAATACCCTGAGCCAGCCGGGCCTGACTCGGCTGCCAGAGTTCGGCCGGAGGATGCCTTCCCAACCATGGAGTCAGTCAACCGCGGGAAGCCGGGCGCCGGATCGCACGACGGGTGTTGAGCGGGCGGTTAGGGTGGTTTCGACGACCGTTGTCCGGATCGCGAAATGACACCCGCGCGACCGATCCTTCCCGACGAGGCCTCTTCCTCAACTCGTTCTGGAATGTTGCCGCGTACGCTCTGCCCGGCGTCTACACGCTATGGCTCTATTCCTACCTAATTGGACAGGTCGGGACATCCGATTTCGGCTTCTGGGTGACCGCGCAAGCCCTGCTCGCGCCATTGAGCGTCTTCGACGCCGGCCTTGCTTTCGTCGTGTTGGCGGCCGCGGCCACTCACGGACTCGGCCCACACGACGACAGTGTCGAACGGGCCCACGCTGCGACGAGCCTGTACGCGGGCTTGGCCGTGGCAGCCCTCCTGGTCGGTGGCCTGCTCGGGTTGGCACCGCAGCTGATCTTCCGGCTCGACGGCCACCAAGCGGACACGAGTCGCGCGCTCGTCTGGCTGCTCTCCCTGGATTTCGCCCTCGTCTTGGCAACAAGCGCGTGGACGGGCATCCTCAGAGGTGCTCGCCGGTATGACCTCACGTGCGTGGCCGCGGTGACCCAGGTCGGTGTCTCGGTCATCGGGACGCTGGCCTTGGTCCACGGCTTCGGGCTCGTTGGTGCGGCGATCTCACAGTTGGCCGGTCGAGTCGCATCGCGAAGCGTCACATGGCTGCTGGTGCGAAGAGCCGCTCCGTGGTACCGCGCGATTCCCGGCCGGCCGAACTTCCGCTACCTGCGCCAGGTAGCACGTTTCTCTGCGCCGCTCTTGGTCATCAACATGGCGGGCCAAATCAGCTTCTCGGCCGACGTCCTGGTCGTCGGAGCCATGATCGGGCCGACGGCAGCTGCCACGATCGCCGTTGGTGCCAGACTCCCCGCACTCGCCGTCGCGGTCCTCCAGCTCGCAGTTGATGTCTTCTACCCCAGGCTGGTGGCCGAGTCCGGTGCCGAAGGTGCGATGTCCGGACTGCTGGCCACGGGTCTGCGACTCGCAAGCTTCCTGGGCTCCGCAGTGTTCCTGGCCATGGTACTTGCGGCAGGATCGCTTCTGACCATCTGGGTGGGGTCCGCAGACCCTGTCGCTGAGTCGGTGATGGTGCTCTATTCGATTGCATGGCTCATTCACATGCCGGCACATGTGCTCGGGATGCAGCTCGTCGCCCGTCAGCGCCACTACGCCATGGCGCCACTGGTCCTCGCGGAGGGCCTCCTGAACTTCGTCTTGAGCATCATCCTGGTATCCAGGATCGGCGCAGTAGGAGCCGCCGTAGCGTCACTCTTCGCCGTCGCGATGTCGAATGGCATCGGACTCCCGATGCTCTTCGGACGTGCGTCCGGGCTTCGATCCCGCGCGATCGGTCGACCTGTGGCACTGGGCCTCCTGTTCGGGACGCTCGTTGCCTTGGTGTCTGCGATTCCGCGGCTCGTCTTAACGGGACCGCCGCTGCCGCCGCTGATCGCACAAGCGGCGATCGGCCTCGGGCTCACTGCGATGGCCCTCCCGACCCTCGTCCGACGGCACCTACGCTAGCCACCGACACTGCTATCAACAAAAGGGGTTACCCATGACCGTTGCGGCGCTTCAATCAATGGACGAGGTCCATCAGATGCGCCAGCACCTCGAGTCGCTCGGCCTGCAGCCGAGGCGGTGGGACGGGGACGCCATGCGCAAGGTGCTGCACGTCTTGCGGCATGTCAGGCTGCCCGAGATCCCGGATCCCTGCAAGTCGTGGGACGTCGGCCGAACCATCGACTCTCTCAAAGAAGCTCTTGCGCGAGACGAGGGGATCATCGACTTCGGTGCGTACAACTCTCAGGTCCTGCCCGCCCTAGCAAGATTGGGGTTCACGAATCTTCGCGGGATCGACCTGGATCCGCACGTGCTCAGGGGATTCGGTCACGGTCTGATCACGTATGCGGTCGCAGACTTCTACGAGACGGGCCTCGAACCTGCGAGCGTCTCGGCCGTTGTTGCCATCTCGGCGATCGAACACGGCTGGCGCGGCACGATCCTGTTTGATGAGGTCGCTCGTGTTCTTCGGCCAGGTGGGTACTTCATCTTTTCGACTGACTACTGGCCGGCCAAGATCGACACAGTTGGGCTCGACTTCTTCGGAATGACCTGGACGATCTTCTCACGAGACGAGGTCACCGAACTCCTGGCGGCGGCCGCCCGGGCGGGGCTCCGGCCGGTTGGTGACATCAATCTCGAGGTTGGCAGCCCCATCATTGCCTGGAACGGCAGGCAATACACGTTTCTGCACGCCATCCTTCGCAAGGCCTGATCCGCTCGCGATACGGCCCGGCGGCGCCCGACGGTCGCCACCGCACACTGCCGCGGAGTGGCAGGGCCCGGATCCCTTGCTCAGGCGCCCAGCAGCAGCCTGTACGCCTCCAGGTGAGCCTCGGCCAACGCCACCCAGCCAGGCCCGCGGTCGACGTCGGCCACGGGCTGGCTCGCCGCCTCCGCGATCGCTGCTGCGAGCGTCTCAGGGTCACCGGGTCGCGCGAACCAGGTGTTCGTGCGCCGGTCCGGGTCACGGATGACGAGCGACGTCGTGACAATCCTGGTGCTCTGCGAGACCGCGGCGGCATAGGTGCCGCGATTTGACGCAAGCCCATCCCGATAGGGAAGAACGCAGATGTCCAGCGCGGCAATGGCATCGGCCAGCTCCTGCGCGGGGGCCCACGCTCCGAACTCGGTCACCTCGAGCAATCCCCGCATCTCCGTTCGACGCCGAATCAACTCCTGATACTCGATGTCAGGTCCTGGGTCACCGAGCAGCATCAGCCGGATCCGACGCGTGCGCTGCAGCAGCGAGGCGGCGTCCACGAGGTCATCGAGACCCTTGTCGGGTCGCATGAAGCCCCAGAACCCGATCCGGAGTTCGTCTTCGCGCCCCGCCGACGCCAGATCGGCAACGCTGACCGGGAGTGGGCTTGCCACTGGCATGCTAATGACGCGCCGCCGAAAAGCGAAGGGAAGCTCACGTCGCACGACGTCCAGCTCGTCTCGATTCGGGACGATGACGAGGCGTGATGCCGCGGCGCCGAGCGCGATGCGTCGGCGGACGCGGGGCGTGAAGCGGCGGAACTCGTGCAGGGTGATCGCTGTGCGACCCCAGCGTCCGCTCAGCTCCTCGGCGAGCGGCAGAAACGTCGCCCCAAGGCCGCGCCCGAATCCGATTGCCGGGTATTGAAGGTGGACAATGTCCGGCTGGGACCGGCGGATCCGCCGCATCAGCGAGGGGACGTCCCGAAGCCTCCATTGTGTTGGGATGGGAATGGTCGGGACGGGGGGTAGCGGTTCGAGCCGGTCGTCGAGGGTCGTGAGAACGACGGCTTCGGCGCCGACGGATAGGAGAGCCTCCGCAAGCCGCTGCGTGTAGTCGCCCACGCCGCACGGAACGTGCGGCTGCGAAGCGGAAATTAGGAGAACACGCATCAGTCGTCGTCGACCACGCTCCGGGCTCGGGCCGAACCGCGTAGATGACCACGGACTCCAACCCTTCTGCAGTATGGTACGCGCCAGGAGCGCCGCGACCTGGTCCGGGCGTTGCGAGATTGGTCGGCCAGCAGGCGAGTGCGCTGAGTGGCTGGGGTGCACTTGGTACAATCCCGCCCGATCCACGACGTGAGGACGCGACGAGCAAGTGCCCAGTTGAACGCATACGCAAGGGTGGCATTTGATGCCGCCCCGGCAATTGCCCGACCGACTGGGGTCGGCGTCTACGTGCGGGAACTGGGCAGGGAGCTGATCCGGCTGGCACCCTCGCGCGTGATGCCGATCGGAGTGCGCCGAGACGGCCCGCTCGCGGGTGTTGCGCTCGAGGCTGAGACAATGACCTGGTATCCGAGCGACGAGATGCCTATGTGGATGCAATGCCGGGCAGACCGCGATGCCCGAGCCGTCGGAGCGCAGTTGGTCCACTACACGAACATGTACGCCCCGGTGCGGACCTCTCTTCCGTTCGTGCTCACCATCCAGGACCTGTCGCTCATCCGCTATCCTCGATATCACCCAGCAAAGCGCGTCGCGATGGCACCGATCATGATCTCCGCGATCACGCGAGCCCGGGCGATCCTGGTGCCGTCCGAGGCGACCCGTCGGGAACTCGTCCGGCTCCTGCACGTGCCAGACCGGAAGATTCGGCTCGTTCCCCTCGCCGCCTTGGGCGCGGTCGAAGCTCCGAGCCGGGAGGCCACGGCGGGGGTCCTCGACGGCATGGGCCTGGGGCCTCGGCGGTACCTCCTGTCGCTTGGGACCCTCGAGCCCAGGAAGAACCACCTCTCGCTCGTCAAGGCCTTCGAGGGAATGGAACCCGGCGGTGCCTTCGATCGGCTGGTCCTGGCCGGATCCTACGGCTGGCACACCTCGAAGCTACGCAAGGCGATCGAATCGAGCCCAGCCCGCGACCGGATCATCGTCACCGGGTACGTTACCGACGCGGTACGTGCGGCGCTGCTCGACGGGTGCTCTGCGTTGGCATATCTCTCGTCCTATGAGGGCTACGGGCTGCCTGTCGTCGAGGCTATGGCAGCTGGCGCCGCAGTCGTGACAAGCAATGTGTCCTCGCTGCCGGAGGCTGCCGGGGGGGCTGCGGTCCTTGTCGACCCCTTTGACATCCCAGCGATCCGCTCCGCGTTGCGGGACGCGGTGGCGAGGCGCCCGGCGCTGGCAGAGGCTGGACGCAAGCGTGCTGGCTCAAGGACATGGTCGGATGTCGCCGCAGAGACGGTGGCCGTCTACGACGAGTGCCTCGCCGAGATCAAGCAACGAATCGCGAGGAAGGGGTGAGGGGGCGATGATCAAGTCTAACGCGATCGACCGAGGGCGCACCAAGGGTCACTGGCCCATTCCGCCCGTACCCGGGCGAGTCTCCGCCGGCGTCCTCGCCGTGGGCTTGGTCCTCAGCCTGCTGCTGCTCGTGGCCGGGGCGCCTGCCGGCGACGTTGCGCTGCCGTTCGGCTTAGGCGTGGTGGTCGCGCTCGTCCTGCTACCCGCCGCCCACCTTGATCGCGCCCTCGGCGTGGCGATGGTCCTGACCATGCCGCTGCTACCGGCTAGTGGCCTGCCGAATCTGCCGATCGGGGCTGCGGCCCTCATGGTCGCCCTCGTCCGCCTCGTCCTCGAGCGACCGGAGGCGCTGAAGAGTCGCGGCGTGAGGCTGCTGATAGTCACTTGGCTCCCACTGGTCATCGGCGTTGCCTTGTCCCAATGGGCGGCGCCGTCGATCTGGGTTCGACCGACGGTGATCCTCGGGCTCGCCCTATGCGCGTCGATTGTGGGGGCCTTGGCCGCAATCGAGTCGCTCGACCTGGAGAGATGGATCGATGGGTTCTCCCTGGTCCTGGTCGCCGTCTGCGGCTCCGCCCTGGCTGTGTTCGCGCTCCAGTACCTCGTTGGTCCTCGAGATGCGGCCAACGGGGTGATCACGTCACTCGCCTACCTGCGGGGCGAGCGGGCCACGGAGTTCTTCGGAACCATCAACAACTGGCTAGTGTTCGGGGATCGCGAGATCCTGCGCGCCGTCTCGCCCTTGGTCCCCTCGCCCAACAACCTCGGTGGGATGGTCGGGGTCCTCGCGCCATTCGTTGCGTATCGTTGGCTTACGAGCGATGAGGCGCGATGGAGGCATCTGGCCGGCCTGGCAGTCTGTCTGAGCATAGCCACCCTCCTGCTGACGTATTCGCGGAGCAGCTGGCTCGCAGCGGTTGTCGGAGTCGGCGCCGCCGCGATCGTGGTGGCCTACTCCGTGAGGCACTCACGTCTCTCCTTTCGCTCGCCCGTCGGGCTCCGGATGGCCGCAACCGTGCTCGGCCTCGGGATCGCTATCGGGGTTGTCGGCATCGTTTCGGCGGGCTCGGCGGCGGCTTCCGATCGAGTGACGCGGGCCCTCAACGATCCGAGTGTGACGACTCGCGTGAAGAACGACACCCACGCTGCTGGAGTCTTCACTCAGGACTTCGTTCGCGGAGTTGGGCTGGGTAACTGGGGCATCGTCTCCGGCGACACGTCGGGGGTCGCCTACGTGCATGACGTATACCTTGAGTACGCCCTTGCGGCGGGCGTCTTCGGGCTCGCCTGGGCAGTTGGGCTGGCCTTGGTTCCTCTCATCGGGGGCGTTCTCGCGGCTCTTCGCGTCCGGACCGTGCCAGATCTGCTCTTGGCGGCGAGCTTCGTGGGATTCGGGGCATTCGGTGCGGTGCAGTTCTTCTTCGACGACAACTTCCTGAACCCGCAGTACGCCTGGTTCTACCTCTGGGCGGTTGGCGCGTCGGTGATGTGGTGCGCGCAGACGACGACTGCC
>JBBRIM010000100.1:0-9981 GCA_038221095.1 Candidatus Limnocylindrales bacterium | reverse complement strand
CGTGCCCAGCGGATCACCGGCCCGGGCGTGGTAGCCAACGAACAGGGCAACGCCGAAGCTACCCTCCGGGCCGGCGCCGGCCACCATCGACCAGGCCTTCTGGCCCTGGACCAGACGCGCCCGCGGGTCGAGGTCGATCGGATTGAGGTTGTGCATCCGGTCGTGGCTGTCATTGACCAGGACCTCGCTCGCTCCTCCCCGGAATGCCCCATCGATCGCGGCGTTGGCTTCACCGAGCATCAGGGCGGCCGCGGCCGGGTACTCGAGATCGGCGCGCTCGGTTGGCCCCGGATGGCTGACGCCCGCAATTCCCTCCATGTCCACGCTGATGTAGACCTTCATCCGTCCTCCTTCGCTGGGCCCAGCCGGGCGGGAGTGCCGATCCAGACGTGGCCATCGGCGAACTGCTCAGCCTTCCAGATTGGGGCGCGGGCCTTCAGTTCGTCGATCGCATAGCGGGCGGCATCGAAGGCGGCCTCGCGATGGGCCGCGACGGCGACGACCGCCACGCTGACGCCGCCCAGCGGGACGGAACCGAGGCGATGCACGATGGCGACCCGGCGGACCCCGAAACGAGCCTCGATCTCGTCGGCAATCGTGGCCAGGACTGCCCCGACCATTGCCTCGTGGGCCTCGTATTCGAGGGCCTCGACGGGCCGCCCGGCGTGGCGGGCCGCCTCGGCCTCCTGACCAGGCGCGGCCGTTCCGGCACTCGACCGAGTCCGTCCCACGAATCCGCAGATTGCCCCGTCACCGTCCGTCGCCAACCGCCCCCCGAGCTCGGCCAGCACCTCGAGGCCGAACGGCTCGGGCCGCAGCTCGATGATCCGGAGAGGAGCGCCGTCGTCGGCGTCGTCGTCGGCGCCACCGCTCACCGGGGGAATACAGGCCAGCTCGTCGCCGTCGCCCAGGATCTCGCTGGCATCGGCGTAGGCCCCGTTGCGCGCGAACCGGACGGCTGATCGGCCGGCTGCCAGAGCCGGGTGCCGGATCACGAGCGCCAGCCAGGCCGCGTCGATCGACGAGCCGTCGGGCAGGTCGAGCTCAACCTGGCGCTGACCCGCCAGCTCCCGCTGGATCGCGAAGATGCGGATCCGGATGCGGGTCACGCCGTCACCCGCGCAGGGTGGCGATCAGCAGCCCGTCGCCGAGGGGCAGGATCGTGGCCAGCAGGCCGGTATCGGCCAGGACGGCCGCGTTGAACGCCCGCAGCTCGGTCGTCCCGCCCCGGGTCGAGGCCGGATCGGCCACCGCACCGCTCCACAGGACGTTATCGGCCACGATCAGGGCGCCCGCTGCGAGGCGCGGCCGAAGGGCTTCGAGATAGGCCCGGTATTCATGCTTGAGCGCGTCGATGAAGACCATGTCGAACGGGCCGGCCAGGGCCTGCCCGTCCGGGTCGCCGGAACCCAGCGCGAAGGCGTCGAGGGCCGGCCGATTGATCACCCGGATCTGCTCGTCGGGGATGCCGGCCTCCCGCCACCAGCCCCGCGCCCGGTCCGTCCGGGACTGGTCGGGATCGAGGGTCACGATCGTTCCCCCGGCTGGCTGGGCGAGGGCCATCCACAGGGTCGAATAGCCGAAGGCCGTGCCCACCTCGACGATCCGCTGGCGGCCGGCGGCGAGAACCGCCAGGACGCGTCCGGCAGTCCGGTCAAGGATCGGCACGTCCTCCGGCTGGGCGGCCCGTTCGATCGCCACGAGTGCCGGGTGCGCCGGCTGTCCGGTCGACTCGATGTAGGCGTGTTCTGCCCGCCCGGGAAGGTAGCCGTCCGACGTGCTCATGCGATCAACCCCGCTCCGAAATAGAGACCTGCCGCCAGGATCGTCCCGGCGGCAATCGAACCCACGTTGATGTACAGCAACCCGGTGGCCGATTCCATCGAGCGCGAGCGGGCCGTCTGGATTGCCGCCCAGGACACGATCAGCGGAAAGACGAGGCCGACCAGCAGGCGCAGCCAGACAAACTGGGCCCACGGCCCGGTCAGCGGCGAGAAGGGGCCGCCACCACTGCCGGCCCCGAGCAGCATCGAGCCGGTGAACAGGACCACCTGGGCGGCGACCAGCCCGAACAGGACCCGGCTCAGGAGGATCAACGGACCTTCGGGCAGCTTTGGGGTGACGAGGTACCAGTGGCCCAGGATCATTGCCACGAAGACGCCGCCCGTGGCAGCTGCGAGGAGGAGGTCCTGGCCGAAGGCCACGGCCGAGCCGAGCGGACCGCCGCCCCACCCGAGGGCACCGAAGGCGAGCGCCCCAACGCCGGCTGCGAGGCCGGCGGCCGCGACCAGCGGCGCCCCGCCCCGGCGGGCGAGGATGAGCGCGTAGAGCAGGGCCAGGACCGTGAACGCGATCAACGCCCCGTCGCGGGGGGGCGCCCAGGTCGGGTCGATCGTGACGGTGGATCCAGGTGCCGCGGCCGCCTGGACGAGGGCTCCGTCGCTCAGGTGGGCGAGCAGCCCGAAGCCGGCCGCACAGGCGGCGCTGAAGCTCAGGAAGCCGCGCGTCGCGGCCGTTCGCCAGCGCATCAGGACGACGGCCCCGAAGGCGCCAAGGGCGAGACCGGTCAGCAAGGTCCAGTTGATGAAGGCGAGGTTCTCGGCGATCCGCTGGGCTGGCACTGCCCGAGTGTACGATGACCGACGGAGGTGCCCGATGGGCCTGGATCGTGACACGCTGATCACCTGGTATGGCCATGCCTGTGTCGAAGTGACGACACCCGGCGGCCGGACGATCCTGTTCGACCCGTGGTTCGGCAATCCGCTCAGCCCGAGGCGGGCCGACACGGTCGAACGCTGCGACCTGCTTCTCGTCACCCACGGCCATGCCGACCACCTGGGCGATGCCGTTGCCCTCGGCAGCCGTCTCCGGCCGGCCTGGCCGGCGATCCACGAACTGAGCCTGTGGCTCGCCCGCCGACTGCCCGGCGGCGCCGACGCCGTGACCGGGATGAACAAGGGCGGCACCGTCGAACTGGCCGGACTCAAGGTGACGATGACCCGGGCCGACCACTCGGCCGGCGACTGGAACGCCGACGGCGGGGTGCCCCTCTACCTGGGCGAGCCGGCCGGATTCGTGGTCGAGCTCGAGAACGGCTTCCGGATCTACCATGCGGGCGATACCGACGTCTTCGGCGACATGGCCCTGATCCGCGAGCTGCACCAGCCCGACCTGGCGATCCTGCCGATCGGCGGGCACTACACGATGGGACCCCGCCAGGCCGCCCTGGCCGTTGGGCTGCTCGGCGTCCAGCATGTGCTGCCGATCCACTACGGCACATTCCCGGCCCTGTCCGGGACCCCCGCCCAGTTGCGGACGGCGCTGGCCCAACGGGGCCTTGGGTCGGTTGCCGTGTACGAGCCGGCCCCGGGCGCGACGTTCAGCTGAAATCGAAACGGCCCGGTCCCTGGTGGGGCCGGGCCGAGTTCGGATCGAAGGAGAGGTCGCGTGGAGGCGACCTGCCCTCGCGCGATTCAGGACTTGTTCAGCGCATTTCCCAGCGGCCCTGGTCCGGCGCGGCACCGAGGTAGCCTGCCGTTACAGCACCCAGTCCAGCGCCCTTGTTGACGGCGGGCGAACCCACCGCGAGGCGGTAATCGTGGGTCGTCCCGTTGTAGAACTTCGGGTCGGCCCATACGCCGTGGGACATCCGCCCGATCCACGACTTCAGCGTCGTGAAACTCGAGGTGCTGCCCTTGCCGACGACGTAGACCAGCGACCCGCCGGATTGATTCCAGATCAGGTTGTAGTCGATCGTCACGCTCGAGGGGAGGTGGTCGAAGTAGAAGACCGCGTTCCCGTTCGTGCGCAGGACGTTGTTCTCGATCCTCAGTCCGGACTCTGAGCCCTGGAACTTGTAGGCGGACTTGTAGACCACCGATACGTCCGAGATGTCGAACCCGTCCAGGATGTTGTTGGCGAAGAGCGAGTTGCTGGCACAGGCGATGATCAGGCCCCGGGCGTAGCCCTTGGCCGTCGACGCGGCGAAGCCGATGTTGCGGGTGAAGGTGATGTTGTTGCAGGCCGGCCCACTTGTGCCAGTCTCCAGCACATCCTTGTTGTTCCAGGCGATATTGCCGGTGATCGTCACGTCGGACGCACCGAAAATCTCGAAGGCGCCCCCGTCGTAGCCATACCATTGGCTCTTGGCCCGGTTGAGCCAGAGCTGGTTGCCGCTGGCCAGCACCTTGCCCGTGGTCTTGAGGAACACCACCCCGACGCCGCCTCCCGAATCTTTGACAGCGTCGTTGAACATCGTGTCCTGCGAGTAGATCAGGTTGTTCAGGATCTGCGTGCCGCCGGAGGCGTACGAGACCCGGATCCCTTCCTGGTTCTTGTAGATCTGGCTGTCCCGGATGATCGTGTTCGTCGAGTTCCAGGTCCGCACGCCGTAGTTCTTGTTGTAGCGCAGGACCACGTTGGCCAGGGTCACGTTGGAGCTGCTGTCGACCAGCACGCCGGCACCCATCGATGAGTTGGCGTACTGGACCGTCAGGTGGCGGAGCGCGCCGCTGCTGACCTTGTAGAAATGGAACCCATTGGTTCCGCCGCTCACGATCGGCGACTCACCGGGGTAGGCGTCGAAGGTGATCCCCGAACGGGTCACCGTGACGTTGCCGGAGTACGTGCCGGACCGGAGATAGACCGACCCCTTGGCGACGTTGGCGGCGTGCTGCAGGGTTCGCCACGGACTGGCCGGGGTGCCGGCGTTCGCGTCGTTGCCGTTGGTGGCGACGAAGAACCCGGACGGCGGAGTCGCGACTTGAATGTTGCTCGCGGCGACGGCTGCGACCGCGGGGTACGCGGGCGGTGCCGAGGTCGCCGGCACGGACGTGGCGGGGGTGACGGAGAGGCCACCCTCGACCTGAGTGGCGGGCCCGGCCACCCCAGGTCCGGCACTGGCGATCAGCGCAGACGTGGCAGCTGTCGCGAGGGCCGGCCCGGCGAGGAGCGCGGGTCCTGCCAGCAGCGCGACGGCAAGTGCGAATCGGACACCGACGGATCGGCTCCGCTTGGCTGACGCCCTCTGGGCGCCTCTGGGAACCAACGACACTGGTCGCTCCTCTCTACCAGAACCCACGTCGATGAGGCCGTGGGAACGCTGGAGGACGGCTGCGCGCAATCGGCCTGGGGTGACGATGCGGGGCCGCTGGGATGGAAGTATGCCAGTGAAATGCGTTGTCGTCTGGCACCGGGTCCGAAGCCGGGAAACATGAACGGAGGACCGGGCTGGGGCCCGATCCTCCGATGAATTGCAGGCGCGCGGCGGGGAACGCCGCCAGAGTCCCGGGGATTACTCCCGGCCGGCAACCAGGCTGCCCGCGTGGGATTCGTGCTCTTCCGCGAGCGCCTGGATCTCGGGAGCGACTTCGCCCCGCAGGATCTCGAAGGCAATCGGGAAGCGGGTCGAGCGGTCGGCCATCACCGGCGTTCCGACCCCGGCGAGGGCCGTGGGAACGGGCCGGACGACTGGACCGAGCGGACTTCGGAAGCGCTCCCGGAAGATGGTCTTGAGGACGCGCCAGCCATCGGGGATGGTGCGCAAGCCACCGACGCCGTAGACCCGGGCCGACTCGAAGCTGGGAACCTCGGCGACCGTCAGGCCGCGCCGGAGTACCCGGATGTTCATCTCGGTCTCGATCTCGAAGCCATCGGTGTCCAGCTCGAGCATCGGCAGGACCCGTGCCCAGAAGGCGTTGTAGCCGTAGCACAGGTCGGTGTACTTGCCACCGAAGAAGAGCCGGACCAGGTAGACGAACCCCATATTGCCGAGCTTTCGGTGGAGGGGCATGTCCGAGGTCCCGCCGCCCGCCAGGAAGCGCGAACCCTTGGCAAAATCGGCGCCATCGGTGAGCGCCCGGACGTAGGCCGGGATTTCCTCGGGGGCGGTTGAACCATCGGCGTCGATCATGACGATGATGTCGCCGGTGGCGGCCGCGAAGCCCGTCCGGAGGGCTGCACCCTTGCCCCGACCTTGCTGCTGGACGATCCGGATACCGGGCATGAGCCGCTGGGCGACGGCGATCGTGTCGTCCTTCGAGTGGCCGTCCACGAGGATCACTTCATGGACTTCCCGAGGGATTCGCGGGAGCACGTGGACGAGGTTCTGGGCCTCGTTCATGGCAGGCACAATTACAGAGATCGTCGGCATGTGGTTTCCCCGAGTTGCGTCGATAAATGCTCCCCTTCGGTCGGCGAAGAATGAATACGATGAACCGACCGGACTGGAGTGATGGGCAGGACCTGAAACTAGTACCAAGGTCCTGGAGCGTCAAGGCTCGAACCGTCTTTGCAACCGATCCGCCGGTGCGTCGACGCAACGATCCTTGCCCGCAACGCTGCACTTCGGTGGGCGGCGGATGAGAACAGTGTACTCGGGGCAGGTCCTGGGTCGCGACCCGCGCGGACCCGGACCCCGGCGGGCGGGCCCAGCCGGAAGTCCGGGGTGCCAATCCGCCGTCCTGGACGCTGGGTACGCCGCGACGAACCGCCGACGCGCAGCCAATCGGAGGCAGCGCCCAACCGGCAGGACCGTGCCGTTGGCCGTGCCGTTGACCGCGGCGTTGGCGTATCTGCCGGGTGCCCCCTCCCGCGACCACCCGCTCCGATCACCTCAGGCCCGGCACCCGCCTGACCGGGGTTGCACCCACTGCGACAAACAGCACGAATCGGCGTCGCTGGCCGTGGTCCTCGTCCGCCGGCGGAATCCCGGGCGGCCGGTTGATCCCGGCCCACGCTTGGCCCGGGATACGTTCCTGGTTGAGATCGTCGTTCCCGGGATCAACGAATCGAGCGAGGGGTCGAACGTGGCAGGTTTGTCGCACCTGGAGCACCGATCGACCTGGCGTCGCCGGCTCGCCAGCGGCCCGCGCCGGGCTCGAAACACACGGAGCGTGACTCCCGGGTGCTGACACGTGGCCCGAGTCGGTCGCGCGGCCTGATCCTCGCCGGCGATCGATCGCGTGGTGCGGATCCCCGGCCTGACCGACGGCTTTCTCGGCCGAGGTCCGGATCTGGGCCGCTGGGCAACCCGGTAATCGGCGAGATCGGCGCCCGGCGTTGCCAGCAGGCAACCGTTCGCTCGTCGATCACTGGACAGTCGACGCTAGAGGGGCGAAATTGCCCGGGTACCGGTACGATCGTCCCGGCCGGGGTATGGGACCTGTGTCCCACTCCGAATCATCCGCCGCCACGCGGCGGCCGTCAGATCTTGGCCGTGCCGGCGTCCTCGTTTAACTCGGCCGCGCCGATTCACCGTTCATCCCTCCCGGCGGCCGGACCGGCCGCCAACTGCTCCAGAAGGGGGCCCCGGGCATGCGCATCTCCTCCTCGCGGCGAATCTGGCCCGAGGTCCTTCTCGTTCCAACCATCGTCGCGCTGGTCAGCTCGCTGATCGCGCCGGCGGTCCTGGCCGCCACACCGGCAAGCTCCGTGGGGCGCACTGCGGCCGTGCCCGCTGCACTCAGCGCGGCGCCCCTGGTGACATCGGCGGCGGGGGCCGCTTCGGGCAGTTCCGCGCGGGCATCCGGGACCATGGCCAGCCTGCCTGCCCTGGCCAGCCAGGGCGTGATCCTTCGCGCGCCGGCAACGGCGGTCGCCGGGCAGCCCTTCCACGTGGACGTGATCGTCCGATCGGATCAGCCGATCGCGGCATATGAGACCCAGCTCCTCTTCGACACGACGCGCACGTCGGTCTCCGGCCTCGAAGAGCACGACGGTCTGGGCCGCACGCTTGGAATCGGCGCCGTTCGACTCGGCCCGGTCGAGAATGCCCAGGGCGTCTCCTTCGGCGCCTACACCGTCACCACCAATGGACGCGTCCCGGCAGGTCGGTCGGGCACGTTCCGGCTGGTCACGATCGACCTCATCCCAACGGTCAGCGGACCGGTCCAGGTCCGCCTCGGCGCGACCCGCTTCGTCAACGGTTCCGGCAAGGTCGTCAGCCTGGCAAATCGCGGGTCTGCCACCGTCAATGTCGGACGAACCGGCCGGCTGGCCAGCGCCCCCCGTGGCTGGACGCTTCCGGCCATTGCCGCCGCCCGGTCCGTGACGCCTAACGTCACCGGTGATCGTGGCGTGACCGCCGCCGATCTCAACATCGTCACCCTCGGCTGGCTGCAGGCCCGTGAGAACGGCAGCCCGTGCGCGTCCTCCGCCCAGGGCGCCGACGCCAACCACGACGGCTGCGTCGATATCCAGGACATCCAGGCCGTGGCCGCCCAGGCCCAACCGGACGCGGTCGCGGCCGCTGCCGTCAAGGGTTCAACGCCTCGCCTCGGCCCAGACGGCGTGCAGCAGCTCGTCGTGATTCCGGCCACCTACCTCGTGAACTCGACCGGTGACCAGGACGACATGGACACGTCAGACGGGATCTGCCTGACCTCCGTCGGCAGCTGCACCCTGCGGGCCGCCATCACCCAGGCCAACTGGCACAGCGGGCCCGATACAATCGACTTCAATATCGCCGGCGCGGGCATCCACCAGATCACCCTTGGCAGCGTCCTGCCGATCATCCACGACGCCACCGGCGGCGTGACGATCGATGGCTACAGCCAGCCCGGTGCGAGCGCGAACACGGATCTCCTCGTCAGCAACGCGGTGATCAACATCGCCCTGTACGGCCCGGGCGAGACGACCCAGTTCTCGGCGCTCCAGATCGTCTCCTCGAACAACGTGATCCGGGGACTCTCGATCTACCACTTCTGGCGGAAGATCTGGCTGAACGGCGGCAGCGGCAACGTGATCGCCGGCAACTTTATCGGCACCGACCCGACCGGCACCTACAAGAGCCCGGCGCGCTACGACCCGGCCTACGGCGCGATCGAGCTTGACGACCTGACCTCCGACAACATCTTCGGCGGGACCAACCTGGCCGACCGGAACGTCATCTCGGGCAACCCCGGCGAGGGGATCCACCTGCGCGCCCTGAACGACCGGAACATCACCTACAACAACATCTTTGGCCTCAACCCGGCCGGCAACAAGGCACTCCCGAACTGGATCCACGGCCAGGACATCAACTATGGCTCGTCCGACAACGTCTTCGGCGGGCTGGGTGCGGGGATGCGCAACGTCTCATCGGGCAACGTCCGCTCGGGCGTCGAGGTTTCCCACGGCACCGACACGCTGCGCAACAAGGTGGTCGGCAACTTCATCGGGACGTGGCCTGACGGCCACAGCTGCACCGTGCCCAGCGCGGCCGCCAACGGCGCCTATTCAGGCGACGGCTCGATCGGGATTCACGTCGAGGACGGCGCCAGCTTCACCCTGATCCAGGGCAACCTCGTCGGCTGCTCGGGCAACGACTACCTCAGTTCGGCCCAGTCCGGCGGCCCCGACGGCGGGATCTCGGTCAACGGGATCGGCGAAGTCGGCAACATGGTCATCGGCAACCAGGTCGGCATCTCGAACACCGGCGCGCCGATGGGCGACTTCAGCTACGGCATCGAGATCCGCTACCACAACCACAACACCCTGGTCCAGGGCAACATCATCGGCAACGAGAAGCCGGCCATTGAGATCGGCAAGACCAAGGACGCAGCCGACGCAGCCGACATCTTCGGTGAGACGATCAGCCAGAACAGCTTCCTCAACAACATCGGCGTGCCAATCGACCTCTACCCGATCGGCCAGAACGCGAACGACGCCGGTGACGGCGATACCGGTGTGAATACCCTGCTCAATCATCCGCGGCTGTCCGGCTCGACCATTTCGACAGCCATCGGCAGCGCCTGCGTGGGCTGCACCGTCGAGGTCTACAAGTCGGACCGGGGCGCGAACGTCTACGGCGAGGGTGCCTCCTTCATCGGCAGCGGCACGGCCGGCAGCGATGGACGGTTTGCCGTTCCCCTGACGGCTCCGCTCAGCGGTCTGGCCGTCGGCGACTTTGTCACGGCGATCGCGATCGACCCCGCCGGCAACACGTCCGAGTTCGGCCTCGACCAGGTCGTGGCGGCCACCATCGATGCCGCCGCAGGCACC
>JBBRIM010000099.1:0-10085 GCA_038221095.1 Candidatus Limnocylindrales bacterium | reverse complement strand
GTCCACGCTCGTGCCACCCCGCACAGGCCGAACTACTTCGTAAACCGCAGGTCCCCGCTTCAAACCCGAGTGTCGGCTCCACTCCTTCGCACGATGCGATCGCTCCGGCCCACCGAGACCCACTGGGGATCCTTTGCCAGTCAGGTAGGCCGTCGAAAGTCGCTGTATCGCGGCAGGGTTGACTGGCCTCTCGGCGACGCCATCGTGGCAGGATGACCGACCTTGCCCTGATGACCCGCTCCGAGATCGCAGACCTGGCTCGGTCAACCGCGCGGAGCTGGCGGTGGTGGGGACAGCATGCAGACGGTCCTGAAGCTTGCCCTGATCCCCCTCAATCCAGCGCTTCCTGAATCGTTCTTTGAACCATCCTGGCGGGAATCCCGCCAATACAGCGACGACCGGCCTGCACCGGTCGTCACTGGACGAAGGTGAGGGATCGGTGACGAAGTCGGAATTGGTGCGACTGGCGCGGGACGGGGATCGAGACGCGTTCGACATCCTCATGACCGCGGTGATCGACCGCCTGTACCGGATCGCCCGCCTGATCCTGCGGGACTTCGACAGCGCGGAGGACGCCGTACAGGAGGCGCTCGTCCACTGCTGGCGTGATCTCCCGACGCTCCGGGATCCGGACCGCTTTGATGCCTGGTTGAACCGTCTGCTGATGCACTCGGTGACCGACGAGGCTCGCAAGCGGCGCCGCTCTGGGGCGAACGTCAGGATTTTTCAGATCGAGCCTTTCCAACCGGACGGCGCCGGCGCCCTTGCCGACCGGGACGAGCTCGCTCGTGTGTTCAACCGCCTCTCGCTCGAGCACCGAACCATCGTCGTTCTCCATCACTACCTCGGACTGTCCGTGGACGAGGCCGCCTCGACGATCGGGATCCCGATCGGCACGGCCAAATCCCGGCTGCACTACGCGATCGACGCGTTGCGTGCCGCGCTTGATGCGGATGCACGCAGCGGCTCGGTCGGAAAGGTTCTCGCATGACGACCAGGCCTGATCCCGATCCCGTGATTTCGGCCTGGCTCAACGACGAAGCCGCGGAACGTGCGCCGGAGCACTTGCTCTCGGCGACCCGGACCCGAATCGAATCGACCAATCAGCGCCGAGCCCGCTGGCCGGCGTGGAGGCTCCAACCCATGAACAACCGGTCCCGCCTGGGCGGCGCCGTGGCGGCAATTGCCGTCATCGTCGTGCTCGGCTTCGTGCTGATCCCAAGACCCACAGGTATCGGCGGCCCGACACCGACGCCGTCCCCAACAACGCTCCCGAGCGTCAGCCCGACCCGGGTGCCAACGCCGGCGCCGACCTCGACACCCAGTCCGCCGGCCGTCATTCCTCCGGGTAAACTCTGCTCGTCCACGACCTGCGTGACCGGCACGCTCGAGGCCGGGACCTACTCGATCGATGCGGGGGCGTTCGCGCCTGGGAATCTCACCTTCAAAGTTCCGGCCGGTTGGACGACAGACCAGGGCTTCGTCCGCAAGAATTTCGACCTGAACTCACCTACCCCGATCGAAGACTCGCCGAACGAGTTGGTCTTTTCGACCTGGTTCCTGACCAACGTCTTTACCGACGCGTGCCATTGGAAAACGACGATGGTCAGCGCGGGGACGACGGTCGACCAGCTGACCAGTCTGCTCTTGGCCCAGAAGGGTCGAGTTGCATCCGCCCCCACCAGTACCTCCATCGGCGGCTTCGCCGCCAAACGGATCCAGTTGACGGTGCCAACCAGGATCGATCTGACCACGTGCGATAGCGGAGTGCTTCATGCCTGGCCCGACCCGGGCGGAAGCGATAGTGGCGGCCTTTGCTGCGGGGCCGCGGGCTCGACCGATGCCGTCGACGTCATCAACGTCGCCGGCCAGACATTCGTCGTCGTTGCCCGCCATGCGGCCGGTGCTTCTCCGGCCGACCTGGCCGAGCTCAACGCCCTGGTCGCCTCGATCAAGATCGCCGCACCACCGCCGACTCCAAAGCCGTCCGGCGCGTCGCCCTCACCCTGAGGATCGAAGGCGGGCCGTCGGTTCAACTTGATGGCCCGCCTCAATCCCCAAGGCACCACGCTGCATGCGGCCCTTGACACTGCTCAGCTCGGTTCGTCTGCTACACCAGATGGAATAGGGTCGGCGTGCCGACTGGCGCCAGCGCCAGCGCCATTCCTCCGTCGTCCCATGTCGACGCGACTGCCGCGCCGTCACCTGTCACGGCTCCGATTGCGAAACGAAGACCTGCTAGCTGGACGGCCTGCGCTCACGATTCCTCGCTTGTGCTACGACGCTTAGGCCGAGCTACTTCGTAAACAGCACGTCCTCGGTTCAAATCCGAGTGTCGGCCCCACGCCGTCAGGACGTAGGCAACGCTCCCGCTGAAACGAGCGCTTCGTGCGCGGCGGTGAATGCCTGCCGGCCCGCGGGGGCACCGCAATAGGCCGTTACATGGACCAGAGTTTTCCTGATCTCGTCCACCGTCGCGCCACAGGCCAGGGCACCCTTGGTGTAGATCCGACCTCCTGGAACCGGCCAAGCGCGGCGAGGATCCCAAGGGTCAATATGCTCTCCATCCTCTTGTCTAGCGCGGTCCCGCTCCACGCACGTCCCAAACCTGCTCGGTCACCAGCTTTTGGAACGTCATCATGAAGTCGTCGGATTCCTCAAGGTTCGTATCGACGTAGGCGCCGCCGAGAACTTGCCGCCTCAGCTCGAGACCCTTGAGATACGTCTCGCGATCCGACATCACCTTCCTCCACTTCCGATTGTCGTTGTCCTCGCAATTCTGGACGCTTCGATTGGAGTGAAGCCCCTCGCGGGCGCGGTCATCGACTGGCGCAAGCGCCCACAGCGAAGACCGCTAACCCGCGACGCCGCATGGTCGGAGTGTCCCCGATGCCGACGGACCCGGGCTGCCGGAATTGAAGACCTGCTGACTGCACGGCTTGAGCTCGCGATTACACGCTTGGCCATTATCCTTGGGCCCATCCAGCTCGCAACGAGCAGACCGTCGGTTCGAATCCGAGTATCGGCTCCAATCCCAGTCTCCAGGAGGGTCACGTCTTGCTTTTCAGCCGTGTTCACGTGCCGCGGGTAGTGCCGTTCAGGGCTGCAGTTGTGATCCTGGCGATGGTCGGCGCGATGTCGATCGCGGGTTGCGGCCCGAACCCGAGCACGGTTCCTGTTGCGTCCAGCACTCCGACGGTTGCTCCATCCGCCGCGACTGCGTCAACTGGTGCTGCGACTGCGTCAACTGGCACGGGCGCCGGGTCGTGCGGCGAAGCGACGGCCGCGCTCGTCAAGCAGCATCTCGCCTCACGAACCGACATCGTCTCGGTGACAACCGAGGGCGGCTGTCACGATGCGACGATCGTCACCTCTCTCGGGCCGACCGATTCGACTGCCGGGTTGGCCATCTGTGACAGCGCCGCCGAGGTCGCCTACACCGGTGACATCAGCTCGATCACGGTCCTCGCGGCGAGCACCAAGGAGCTGGCGATCGGGATCAAGGGCCAGCCCTGCATTGGCGAGCCGTAGACCCGGTTCGTCGCCGTTGATCCTCTTATCATCCCGGGCATGCGTCGGAACCTTCGACCTGAGACCTTGGTGACCTGCTCGAGCGACCGTTCAACGCGATCGTCGGCATCCATCGGCTCGACGGCTCAATCCTGCTCACTCCCGTGTGGCACCTCTTTCGCGACGGTGCGTTCTCGTTCCAGGTCCCTGGCGGTGACCGAAAGATCCGGATGCTGGAGCGGGATGCGCGGGTCAGCCTGATCGTCGCGGAGGATGACCGGCCTTACCGTGCGATCGAGGCGAGCGGACGTGCCCAGGTGAGCTCGGATGGATACGACGAGATCGGCCGGGCGATCGTTCGTCGCTACGTGGAGGCCTACGATCCGGGTGCTGATCTCGCGGACTACCTGCTCGAGGGTGGGGTCATCGTGCGACTCGAGCCCGACGCGATCCGCGCCTGGGACTACGCCGACTCCGCATACGTCTAGAGCCCTGCGCACCACGCGGTCCGGCGCGTTGCCCGCGGACCCAGGACCGGCCAGAATGCCCGGGTGAAGATCCCCGACAACCGACCGCAGACGACGACGGCGGTTGACCCGCGGGGAGGGCACGGGCGTCGGGCGCGTCAAACCGTCGGCTCGGCCCCGGCTGCCGGCGCGATCCGGCCCGGGATGTCCAGCGGCCTGTATCAACCGCTGTCCACCCGCGACATCGAGCGCATCTACGCCACCGCGCTGGACGTGCTCGCACAGATCGGGATCGGCGATCCCATCCCGGAGATCCTCCGGTATGCCCTGCCACGCGGCTGCACCCTGGGTACGGATGGTCGCTTGCGGTTCCCGCGAGACCTGGTCGAAGAGCTGATCGGTGTCGCCTCGCGTGGCTACGTGCGCTATGGGGTCGATCCGGCCAACGACATCGAGATCAGCGGCAAACGGGTCTACTTCTCGACGTCGGGCGAGGCCGTGACCGTCCTCGACTACGCGACCCAGAGCTTCAGGCCAACCCGGCTGGTGGACCTGTACGACGCCGCCCGCCTGGTCGATCGCCTGCCCAACATCCACTGCTACGGTCAGCCCTTCATCGCGGCGGAGTACAGCGAGCAGGTCTACGTCCACGACATCAACGTCGCCTACGCGGCGCTCGCCGGGCAGAACAAGCCCTTCGCGTTCAGCTGCGCGACCGTCGGCCACGTCGACGACCTGGTGGCGATGTTCGACATCGTGGCAGGTGGGGAAGGCGAGTTCCTGAAGCGACCCTTCTGCAGCATCGGCGGTTGTCCGATCGTCTCCCCGCTTCGGTTCGGGAAGGACAACGCCGAAGTGCTGGTGCGGACGGCCGAGCTGGGGCTCGCCACCGACATCGCGATCGCCCCGCAGGCCGGAGCAACCTCGCCGGCCGCGCTCGCCGGAACGCTCGTCCAGAGCTTCGCCGAGACGCTCGCCTGCCTGGCCGTGGTCAACATGATCCGGCCCGGCAACCCGTTCGACTTCGGCATGTGGCCGTTCGTCTCCGACCTGCGCACCGGTGGATTCACGGGCGGCAGCGGTGAGGAGGCGCTGCTGATGGCGGCGAGCGCCCAGATCGCCAATCACTATGGGTTCGTCTCGTCCGTTGCCTCCGGCATGACCGACGCCAAAACGATGGACGCGCAGGCGGGCTACGAGAAGGGCATCACCATCACGGCCGCAGCCCTCGCCGGGGGCAACCTCATCTCCGCGTATCCCGGCATCGTGGGTAGCCTGATGGGCCAGTCGTTCGAAGGCCTGGTGATCGACAACGACTTGCTCGGCAACGCCCAGCGGCTGCTCCGCGGGATCGAGGTCACCGACGAAACCCTGTCCTACGAGGTCATCGCGGAGGCGGTGACCGGCGTCGGCCACTACCTCGGAGCCGACCAGACCCTGCAGCTGATGCGCACCGAGTTCCACTACCCGGAGCTCGCGGATCGCACGAGTCCCGGCGAATGGCAGGAGGGCGGGAGCCGGACCATCTACGAACGCGCCCACGACCGCGTCCGGGAGATCCTCGGTAGTCACTACCCCACGTACCTCGACCCTGCGGTCGACGCGCGGATCCGCGAGCGGTTCCCGATTCGCCTCGACCCCGCCGATATGCGGCCCGGCAACAGCCGCTGGCAGTAAGAAGGCCGCGATGATCCTGGTCCGCGGCCTTGAGCCGGGCAAGATGCCGCGGCAACCCTAGAACTTGGGGAAGATCGCCTTCCCGAAGGTGATCAACTGTGCCTTGCTATCGGGGGTCATCTTCGTGAGCCACAGGATCTCGATCACGTCGGCGCCTCGTTCGATCTCCAGCGTATTGGCGACGATCGACGCCTTCTGGCCGAGGCCGTCGACGCTGTCGCCATACCATCCCTGGCTGGAGGCCTGGGCGGGCTTCAGCTCGACCGACACCGCCTGGGGCCCATCCGTGAATGCACAGACCAGCGGTTTGCCGTTGTCGTAACTGGCATCGACCGTCCACGTGCCACCGAAGGCGGCGTTCGCATCTGCCGGGTTCAGGACCTTGCAGACGTTCGTGACCTTGGACGTCGAACCATCATTGCCGGCGGGAACGGATGCCGCCGGGGCCTGGGATGCGTTCTGGCTGCCCCCCGACGACGCGGCCGGGGCGTTCGTGCTGCTCGCACTGGCGCAACCCGAGGCAGCGAGCAGCACGCCAACCAGGCCGATCGTGCCGAGCAAGGATTCGAGTCGGGAAGCGCTCAATTTCCGAACCTCAGTCAAGGGGATTACTCCGATCGCCAAAGCACCCGGACGCACCAGCACATGACGAAGCGCGAGCATAAGTAGCGTCTCCCACGATGGTCAAGCATTCGGGGCGGTTCCTGCCACAATGGCAACGCGGACCACAGACGGCGCCGACCCGCCCTTGATCTAGCTGTGATTCACGAATAGGTTGTTGACAAACGAGAGCCTCCCGAGGCTCGGTGTGGGTGTTCAGCTCACATCGAACGGGAGGCTCTCGTGGCACATCGTAGGGCGAAGCTGACGGTCCTTGGCCGACAACTCCTGGTGGATCGGATCGTTGTCGAGGGGATGGCGGTGGCCCACGCCGCGGACATGCTCGGGGTCAGCCGACAGACCGCCTGGAAGTGGCTGCGCCGGTACGAGGCGGAGGGTGAGGCCGGGCTCGAGGACCGGAGCTCGCGACCGCGCCGCTCGCCGCGGGCCCTGCCCCAGGCCCGGGTCGACGCGATCCTGGCCGCCCGCCACAGGCATCGCTTCGGTCCGCACCGTCTGGCCCGCATCGTGGGCGTCCCGCGTTCGACGATCGGCGATGTCCTGACCCGCCACGGGTTGTCTCGGCTGGCTGACCAGGATGGTCCATCGGGCATCCCCATCCGCTATGTCCGCGAGCGGCCAGGTGAGCTGCTCCACATCGACGTCAAGAAGCTTGGCCGGATCCCCGATGGCGGTGGTCACCGGTTCCGGGGTCGGGTGACCGGCACACCGCGAGCGCATGCCGGCTACGACTACCTCCATGTCGCCATCGACGACATGAGCCGGGTCGCCTATGTCGCCCCGTTCGCAGACGAACGTGGGACGACCTGTGCCCGGTTCCTGCTCGATGCCGCGTCCTTCTTCGCCAGCCACGGCGTGCGCATCGAGCGGGTCCTGACCGACAACGCCAAGAACTACACGCGGTCGCGGGCCTTCGCCGCGGCGATCGAGACGATCGGGGCTCGCCACAAGCGGACCCGGCCGTTCCGACCGCAGACCAACGGCAAGGCCGAGCGCTTCAACAAGACACTCCTGGCCGAGTGGGCCTACGTCCGCCGCTACGACACCAACCAGGCGCGCCTCGACGCGCTGCCGCGCTTCGTTGACGAGTACAACCGTGATCGGCCGCACGGCTCACTCGATGGACGACCACCCCTGAGCGTCCTGGTCAACAACGTGTCCGGGAATCACATCTAGCGGGTCGGTTCGCCGGCAAGGCAGACGCGATTTCGGCCGGCAGCCTTGGCCTGGTAGAGGGCGGTATCGGCCGCCGCGAGCAGGTCGACCTCGGTCTCTCCTTCGCGCCAGACTCTCGCGCCGATGCTGATCGTGATCGAGACATTCCCGATGCTGGTCGGCATTGGCGTGCCGGCGACCACGGCCCGGATGCGCTCAAATGTGGCGGCGACGCCACCCTCCGACGCGTGCATGGTCAGGATCACGAACTCGTCGCCGCCATGACGGCCCAGGACATCGTGCCCACGCAGGTTGCTCTCCATGAGCTGGACAAGCGCGCACAGGACCTCGTCGCCGACCGAGTGCCCGTGCGTGTCATTGATCAACTTGAACTTGTCTAGGTCGCAGATTCCCACCGCCAGGCCGTGGCCATACCGCCGTTCCTTCGAGAGCTCGTGGGACAGGACCTCCGCGAAGGCCCGGCGGTTGAGAGCGCCGGTCAGCGGGTCGTGCATCGCCTCGTGGACGAGGGCCAAGCGCGCCTCACTCAGCCTGGCCTGCAGTTCGACCAAGCGCGCGCCGACGTCGACCCGCGCACGGAGTTCGCCGGCATCAAAAGGCTTCGCCAGGTAGTCGTCAGCGCCGGCCTCCAGGCCGTCGACGATGTTCGCTTTCTCACCCTTCGAGGTCAGGATCATGATGTAAGGCGGCTGGTCGGAAGGGAGCGAGCGGATGAGGCGGCACACGTCGAGGCCGCCCAGCACGGGCATCATCCAGTCGAGGATGGCCAGCCTGGGTGCATCGGGTCGCTGCATCGCCTCCCAGGCCTGAGCGCCATCCACCGTGGCCACCACCTCGTGGCCGAACTTCGTCAGTACACCCGTCAGGACGACCCGCGACGTGACGTCGTCGTCGGCGATGAGGATCTTCACGCCCGGTCGCTTGGGTCGTGTCCAGTCAGGTTGGTGAAGCTCCTGATCGCTTGCTCGAGCCTGGCAAACTCGGAATCCAGGTCGGGCAGGCGGGCCCTGACGGCTTCCAAGCCGTCGGATTTGCCGACCGCCTCCATCTCGGTGGCCACCGCCCGGAGCGTCTCTCCACCAACGGCGGCCGAGGCACCCTCGATCGTGTGGAGCTGGCCGAGCACGCCCTGGGTGTCGGCGGCGGCGAGGTAGCTCCTGAGCGCCTGAAACTGGCGCGGTACGTCCTCCAGGAAGCCATCCACGACGACCCGCGCGAGGTCCTCGTCGTCCATCAGGCGGGCCATCATGCCGGCCCGGTCGAACACGGGCCCGGCGGCTCTCGCCGCGCCAGGGCGGGCGACGGCGGCCACGAGTTCGGCGTGCCCCAGCGCCAGCCCTGCCGCCTCATCAGCCGGCAGCCACCGTTCCAACGCCTCAGCCAGGGCTTGTGGAGAAACCGGCTTGGTGAGGTAGTCATCCATGCCCGCTTCCAGGCAGCGCTCACGATCGCCCTGCATGGCGTGGGCGGTCATGGCGATGATCGGGATCCTGTGGTCACGGACCGAAGAGCTTGGATCGCGAATGTGGCGGGTGGCTTCGAACCCGTCCATCTCGGGCATCTGGACGTCCATCAGCACGAGGTCGTAGAAGAGTGCCTCAAGCGCCCTGACTGCTTCGGCACCGTTGGCTACCGCGTCCGCGTGCAGCCCAAATCTCTTGAGGATCCCGAGAGCAACCTGCTGATTCGTGACGTTGTCCTCGGCCAGCAGGATTCGGACCGCGCCCCGGCGCATCTCCCGGATCGTGTGACGGGTGATGATCGGCTGCTCCGGGTGTGCCAGGGCCTTCCCGGCAAGCACGGCCGATAGGCTGTCGAAGAGGTCCGACTGGCGCACGGGCTTGACGAGATAGGCAGCAAAGCCCATCTCTTCCATCTGCCGCGCGTCGCCGCGTTCGCCCATCGAGGTCATCAGCACGAGACGGGTCGGGGCGAGGGCGTCATCGGTCTTGATGGCCCGGGCGAGATCGGCGCCGTCCATACCGGGCATCTGCATATCGAGAATTGCCGCCGCGAAGGGGTCGCCTGCGGCCCGGGCCCGGGCCAACGCCAAGAGCGCCTTTGGACCATTCGGTGCTTCTTCGGAGCGGACCCCCCAGGCGCCCAACTGCGCCGTGAGAATGTCCCGGTTCGTCGCGTTGTCGTCCACGACGAGGATATGGACTCCCCGGATCTCGGCCGTGGGGATGGCTGTGCGCTCGCGCTCGGCTTGTCTGGAATACCGGGCGGTGAACCAGAACTCCGACCCGGATCCTTCGACGCTCACGACCCCGATCTCGCCGCCCATGAGCTCCACGAGTTGTTTCGAGATCGCCAGCCCGAGACCGGTGCCACCGTACCGGCGGGCGGTCGAGGAGTCGGCCTGGGTGAACCGCTCGAACAGGAGTCCAACCTTGTCCACCGGGATCCCGATGCCCGTATCCCTGACCGAGAAGCGCACGACGACTTCCTGGGTATCCTCCTCGACCAGGCTCGCCCGCACGGCGATCTCTCCGCCGGGGGTGAACTTCAGGGCGTTCCCGGCGAGGTTGAGGAGCACCTGCCGCAGACGTCCCGGGTCGCCCGTCAGGTCGGCCGGCACGTTGGGCGCCGCGGCGCACATGAATTCGAGGCCTTTGTCATAGGCCCGCAGGG
>JBBRIM010000098.1:0-10130 GCA_038221095.1 Candidatus Limnocylindrales bacterium | reverse complement strand
CGGGCGGGGGGGGGGCATTTGCCAAAACAGGGGCGCGGGGGCCGGGGTATGGGGGGCCCGGGCCCGCGGGGCGCCCGGGGGTCCGGCCCGGGGCGCCCCCACGGCGGCTGGGCGAGTCCCCGGCTGCCGAGCCGTGCTCACGGGCGAGCCGACAACGAAAGAACCCCGTTCGGCGATCGAACGAGGTTCTGAAGTTTCTTCGGTTGGCCACCGCGGCCGACCCCCGGTCGGGGCTGCCGCGGATTGGGAGGTCAGCTGGCGGCGGGCTCGGCTGGGGCTGCGACGGCCGGCTTGGTGAAGTCGGCCAGGCCGAATTGCTGCTCGAGCTGCTCCATCGGCCGGAAGCCGACCACGCCCATCGGCTGCTGGCCGGGTCGGAAGAAGGCGATCGTGGGGATGCTCATGATTCCGTACTTCTGGGAGAGGCTTGGGTTGGCATCGACGTCAACCTTGACCACGCGCACGGCGCCGTCGTACTTGGCGGCGATCTTCTCCATCTCGGGCGCGACCATCTTGCACGGCCCGCACCAGGTGGCCCAGAAGTCGACGACGACCGGGAGCTCGCTGTTGATGACCATCTCGTCGAATGTAGCGTCGGTTACTGCCTTGATCTCAGCCATCTGGCCCCGATCCTTTCTCCCGCCTCAGCGGGCAATCGTCTGAATCAGACGGTACGCTTCGAGGACCCGGGGGTCGGCGACGCGGTAGTAGACGGTGCTGCCCTCGCGCCGGGTGCTCACGAGCCCGGCGCTGCGCAGGACGGCAAGGTGCTGACTCATGTTCGGGACCTGGCAGCCGACCTGGCCGGACAGTTCGCCCACCGAGAGCTCTCCCGCGGAGAGGCACTCGAGGACGCACAGCCGCTTCGGGTCGGCCAGCGCCCGACCGACCGCGGCGAACCGCTGTCGTTCGAGATCTGACGATGAATGGGCTTGCAGCACGCTCGGATGATACCACTGAGTTGCGCAAGCGTGCAAGTGTTTCGGCGTCCGTCCCGTCCTGCATACTCCCCGACATGCCCGAACACGTCGTTACCCTCGAGCAGATCCAGGCCGCCCGGCCGCTGGTCGCCAGCCGTGTCCATCGCACGCCTCTGCTGAGCTCCGTGACCGCTGGGGCCTTCGTCGAGACCGCCTCGGGCGTCCGGCCGGCAGACGGGCGGCTCTACCTGAAGGCCGAGCACCTCCAGAAGACCGGCTCGTTCAAGACCAGGGGAGTGACCTGGAAGATCGAGTCACTGTCGGCCGACGAGCGCGGCCGGGGGATCATCACCCTGTCGGCGGGCAATGCCGCCCAGGCGTACGCGTGGGCCGGCCGGGCGGCCGGCGTGCCTGTGACCGTGGTCATGCCGGCGGCGGCCGTTCGATCCAAGGTGGATGCCTGCCTGGGCTACGGGGCCGAGGTCGTTCTCCACGGGACCAACATCAGCGAAGCGCTGGCCGAGATGGATCGACTCCGCGACGAGCGGGGCCTGACCTACTGCCACCCATTTGACGATCCGTTCGTGATCGCCGGCCATGGCTCGATCGGCCTCGAGATCCTCGAGGACCTGGCCGACGTCGACGTCGTGGTCGTGGGCATCGGCGGTGGGGGCCTGATCTCGGGGGTGGCGGCCGCCCTCAAGGAGTCCCGGCCCGGGATCCGGGTCTACGGCGTCGAACCGACTCGCTCGAATGCGATGTCGATCGCCCTGGAACAAGGTGAAATCGTGCGGATCCAGCCGGTCAGCGTGGCCGATGGACTCGGGGCGCCGTTCGCCGGGACGTGGACCCTGGCCATGGTCCGCGCCTACGTCGACGAGGTGATCCTGCTCGACGACCCGGCGATCCTGGCCGGGATGCGCTTTGCGGCCGAGCGGCTCAAGCAGGTCCTGGAACCGGCCGGTGCCGCGGCCCTGGCGGCTCTGCTCGCGGGCAAGATTCCGCTCAGGGCCGGCGACCGGGTGGTTGCCCTGGCCTCGGGCGGCAACGTCGAGATCAGCCGGCTGGGCGAATTGCTGGGCGCCGCCGGCCCGCTGCCGGGTGCCCAACCTGCCTGACTTCCGGAGGGACCTGACGGCCGGACGGGCCCGTCGGCGGTCCGAAACCGCGCTCAGTGGCTGCCGTCGTTGCGCTCGAGATGGGCCAGGAATTCCTCGCGGGTCCGCTGGCTGCGCCGGAACTGGCCGAGGACCGCGCTGGTCACCATCGTCGCGCCGCCCTTGCGGACGCCGCGCATGGCGGTGCACAGGTGCTGGGCTTCGATCACCACGCCGACCCCGAGCGGCTCGATCCGCTCCATCAGGAAATCGGCGACCTGCTGGGTCAGGCGCTCCTGGACCTGCAGCCGGCGGGCGTACATCTCGACGATTCGGGGGATCTTGGACAGGCCGATCACCCGGTCGCGGGGCAGGTAGCCGACGGCCGCCGTGCCGAAGAAGGGCAGCAGGTGGTGCTCGCACAGCGAGTAGAACTCGATGCCCTTGACCACGACCATCTCGCTGTAGTCGACCGAGAAGACCGCGCCGTTGATCAACCGGTCGGGGTCGACGTGGTAGCCGGCGGTCAGCTCGTGGTACATCCGGTGGATCCGTTCGGGCGTCCGGCGCAGGCCCTCACGATCCGGGTCCTCGCCGATCTCGGCCAGGATGTCGCGGACGGCATGCTCGATCCGGTCTGCCCCGGGCGTTCCGCCAGATGCACCGCCGGCGAGCCGGTCGAGACCGACCTCGGGCGAGTCGCCGATGTCGGTCTCGATCTCGTCAACGATCGCCTGGACGTGCTCGGGCAGGGTGGGCATGAAACGCGGCTCCTGAACGTGGGCCGCGATCGTACCCCGATCGTCAGCCTTCGGTGGGCGGGACCACCACTGCGGTCGACGGCCGTGAACGGCGGAGGCGCCGGCCGACAAAGAGGGCCAGGCTCAGCAGGATCAGGGCGACGATGGCGATCGGCAGGCCCACGACGAACAACCAGATCCCGGCCGAGGCCACGCTCTGACCGATCCCCAGCAACGCAGCGCTGGCCTGGTCGAGCTGGGCGGCCGGATCCCAGCCGCGGGACGTCTGGGTGACGGCCTGGGTCGGTGGCAGACCAAAAAGGACGCTGAGCGTGGCCATCGAGGCCTGGTCCTTGAGGTGGTTCTGCTGGGTCGTGAGCTGCTCGATCTGGCCCTGGACCTCACTCAGCTTCGACTCGACGTCGAGCACGTCGCTGATCTTGGTGGCCCGGGCCATGATCGCCTGGAGGGCCAGTTCGGTGGTTCGCAGGTTGTCGATCCGGGCGCCCAGGTCGAGCACCTGTCCGGTCACCTCGACCGCGGTCGACTTGGCCGAGTCAACCTTGGTGGCGATTCCCCGAATCGCGTCGAGGGCATCCTGCCAGTGGGCCACCGGGATCCGGTAGGTCACCGATGCGATCGTGGTGTCGCTCTGGTTGGACTGGTCCGAGTCGCTGATGTAGCCACCCAGGCCGGCGATCGCGGTGCGGACCTGGAGCAGGGCCGGCTCGATCTTCGGGACTTCGATCGAGATGGAGCCGGTCCGGACGATGTAGTTGTCGGCGGCGCCGGACGTGCTGCCGGAGAGGGACCCCCCACTGGCGGCCGGTTGGGCCGGGCCGGCGGTCGCGAATGCGTCGCCACCGACCCCGCTGGCCGGCTTGGCCGCCTGGGGTGCCTCATTTGGCGCACTTGCCGCGCTGGAGCAGGCGGCCAGGACGATGACAATCGCGACGGCGGCAGCGACCTGGAGCGGGCCTCGACGCCGAGCCGTTGATCGGGTGAACATCGGAATCTCCTCAGTCGCCGAATCCGGAGGATCGGCCCGGATTGTTGACGCCGGCTCGACCCCCGAGGTTCCCGATCGTCAGGTTACTGCTCGCCACCTGTCGGCGGTGGCCAGGATCGCGGCGCTGACCTCGTCCGGTCGGTAGCGCATCAACGTGTGACCGACGTTGCCCAGGTCGACGACCCGGGTCGCCGCCAGGCCGGCCCGCCGCCGGGCGAGATCCACCTCGGCCAGGTCAGTTCGCCTTGAGGCGCTCTCGTCACCGCCCGCGACGATTGCCACGATCGGCGCCGCGACCGCGAGCAAGGTGGCGACCGGGTGATAGGCGAAGATCGCCTCAACTGAACCCGCCAGTGCGTGGGGTCGGACGGCTGGGACCACCTTGCCGGCCGGCACCTCGACCACGGTGCTGCGAGCCGCCTGCTCCTGGTCTGCGTCCCAGCTGGGTGGGTCAAAGTCGCGTCGATCGGCCAGGTAGGCGGCCATCGAGCGGAACACTTCGGGCGGCTCCTCGAGGCCGCCCAGCCACTCGTCGGGGGACATCCCTGTTTCGGCGGCGAGGTCCTCCCAGCCACCGTCGACCAGGACGAGCCCGGCGCAGCGGTCGCCCAGGCGGGCGGCAGCCCAGGCGGCGACGATCCCGCCGTAGCCGTGGCCTGCCAGGACGACACGGGATCCGGCCGCCGGGAGCAGGCCGGCCCCTTCGGCGACCGCGACGATGTCCTCGCCCAGCTGCTCGGCTGTGTAGCCCGAGGTTGGCGAGTCGGACAGCCCATGCCCACGGAGGTCGACGGCGACGGTCCGGATCCACCGGCGCAGGCGACGGGCCACGGGCGTCCACGCCCACGCCGTGGCGCCCAGGCCGTGGACTAGCACGACGGACGTCGCCGGGGTGGCCAGTTCGGGAGTGGGCCCACCCCAGTCGAGGAAGTGGATTCGCTCGCCCGGCACCATCTCGACCAGGAAGCCATCGGGCTGGGCGGCAGAGTCGGGGCGCAGGTCCATCGGCCGTAGGATAGGGGCCTGATGCCGAAGCGACGCCGGGGCAGTCGGGCTGCCCATCACCCGGCTCGACAGCCTTCGTTCGAGACACTCGTCGAGCGGGCCCTGGATGGGATCCCGGACCCGTTTCGACTCGCCCTGCGCGAGGTCGCGATCGTGATCGAGGACGAGGCGTCGGACGAGCAGCTCGACTCGGGCGGCGTCCGACCGGGCGGTGAGCTATACGGCCTGTACGAAGGCGTGCCCCGGACCGCGTGGGGTGCCGACATGGCGATCGTGCCAAACAAGATCAGCCTGTTCCGGCTCCCGCTCGAGGCCGACTTTCCCGATCCGGACCGCCTCGCGATTGAAGTTCGCCGGACCGTCGTGCACGAGCTCGCCCATCACCTGGGCATCGACGATGCCCGCCTCGACGAGCTGGGGTTCGGCTAGGACCGGGGTCGCGCGCCGTCAGCCGTTGGGCGGTCTGATCCGGGCCTACAATCGGCCCATGACCGACCGACCCATCAAGGTGCTGATCGCGAAACCCGGCCTGGACGGCCATGATCGCGGCGCGAAGGTGCTCGCCAGGGGTCTCCGCGACGAGGGCTTCGAAGTCGTCTACACGGGCCTGCGCCAGACCCCCGAGATGGTCGCCACCGCGGCTCTCCAGGAGGACGTTGACGTCGTCGGCCTGTCGATCCTGTCCGGTGCCCACATGACCCTCGTGCCCCGGATCTGTGCCCTGCTCAAGGCTGCGGGGCTGACCGACGTCCTGGTGACCGCCGGCGGGATCATTCCCGACGACGACGTGCCGGCGCTCAAGGCGGCCGGGGTGAGCGGCGTCTTCGGACCGGGCACCACGATCGCCGAGGTCGCCGCGTTCTTCCGGGCCAACGCCCGACCGCGCGAATAGGGTGAGCTCGCCGGCCCGCGGCGCGGCCGAACCAGCGGATCTGACCCGGGCCGCGGAACTGTCAGAGGCGGCCCTGGCGGGGGATCGTCGGTCGCTCGCACGGCTGCTCACCGCGGTCGAGAATCGGACGCCGGTCGCCGAGGCGGCGCTGCGCCGGCTCTACCCGCTCGCCGGCCACGCCCACCTCATCGGGATCACCGGGCCGCCCGGGGCCGGCAAGAGCACCCTGGTTGCCGCCCTGATCGGGGAGCTGCGCCAGGCCGGCCGGACCGTGGCGGTGGTCGCAGTCGACCCGTCGAGTCCGATCACCGGCGGTGCCATCCTCGGCGACCGGGTCCGGATGCAGGCGTACGCCGGGGACCGTGACGTGTTCATCCGCTCGATGGCGGCCCGCGGGCATGCCGGCGGTCTTGCCTCGACGACCGGGGCTGCCTGCGCCGTGCTCGATGCGGCCGGCTTCGAGCTCGTCCTGATCGAGACGGTCGGGACGGGCCAGAGCGAGGTCGAGGTTGCCGCGGCGGCTGACACGACGATCGTGCTCGAAGCACCGGAGATGGGCGACGAGATCCAGGCGATCAAGGCCGGACTGCTGGAGGTGGCCGACCTCGTGGTCGTCAACAAGGGCGACCGGCCGGGTGCCCAGCGGACGGCAAGCCAGCTCCGGGCGATGCTCGGGGGAGCACCCGGCGGGCGTAAGCCGCTGGTCCTGATCACGACGGCCGCAACCGGTGCGGGCGTGCCCGAACTGCTGCTCGCGATCGATCGTCGGCGAGCCGAGGGCGCCCTGTCCCACGATGGCAAGGCGCGCCTGGCCCGGGCGGATGCAGAGGTCCGGGGTGCGCTCGCCGACCGGATCGGACGGCTCCTGCGCGAACCGGCCACGGCCGTTGCGACCGAAGCGGCCGTGCGTGCCGTCGCCGCTCACGAGATCGATCCCTACTCAGCCGCCGACCGGCTCCTCGACTTGTTCGTTGGAGCGCCCGACACCCCGTCGTCGAGCCAGGGCCAGGCGGGTGCCCCGCCGCCCCTTCCTGCATCCGGTGAATGACTGCGACCAGGTCTCACACGTTCGTGTCGTGTTCCGGCGTCAGGTCCAGGATTCCGCCGAGCAGGAACCCGGACTGGTCGTGAATCTGCATCGTGTGCAGATCGGCGACGTGGGCATCGCCTCGGCTCGTCGCGGTCATTCACCTGATGCAGGACTGGCCTCTGGGCCGCGGGACGCAATCAAGCGCGACGGCTCGGGAGCGCAGTAGGCTGTGCCGATGAGCATCGACCACGTCTTCGTCGCCGGGGCGGGCCTGATGGGCCATGGGATTGCCCAGGTCCATGCCGTGATCGGCAAGCGGGTGACCCTCTACGAACCGGATCTCAGCCGGGCCGTCGCCGGGCGCGAGCGGATCGCCGGCAACCTGGACCGAGCCATTGCCAAGGGTCAGCTCGATGGCGCTGCCCGCGCTGCCGCCCTGGCCCTGATCGTGCCGACTGACCGGCTGGCCGATGTCGCCGCCGCTGATCTCGTGGTCGAGGCCGTCTTCGAGGACGTTGGGGTGAAGCAGGCCCTGTGGGCCGAGATCGACAGGTACGCCCGGCCCGATGCCATTTACGCCTCGAACACGAGCTCGATCGCGATCGCGACGCTGGCCTCGGCGGTCGGCGAGGCGCACCGCAGTCGGTTCGTCGGGATGCACTTCTTCAGCCCGGTCCCGGTGATGCGCCTGGTCGAGCTGATCCGGAGCTCGGCCACCGACGATCCGACCGAGGTCGCGATCCGGGGGCTGGTTGGGGAGATGGAGGCCCACAGCCGGGAACGCGATGGCGCCAAGCCGTGGGTCGTGATCGTGTCGGCCGACCGGCCAGGCTTCATCGTCAACCGGATCCTGATGCCCTTCCTGGCCGAGGCGATGCTCGCCCTCGAGGAGCAGCTGGGCACGGCCGACGACATCGACACCGGGGCGAAGCGCGGCCTGAACCATCCGATGGGCCCGCTCGAGCTGGCCGACTTCATCGGCCTCGACGTCTGCCTTGGGGTGATGCGGGTCCTCCACGCCGGGCTCGCCGACGAGCGTTTCGCGCCGCCCCGGATCCTCGACGAGCTCGTCGCCGCCGGTCACCTCGGCCAGAAGACCGGGCGCGGGTTCCACACCTATCCGCGCTGACCCGCGGCGAGGGCGTCCAGGCGCGTTACACGGGCCGGTGTAGATTCGAGCGCATGGAACCTTCGACCGGCCGCGACGGCGGCATCTTCATCGTCAGTGCCGCACGGACGCCGATCGGCAAGTTCGGCGGGGGGCTGAGCAGCGTCCCGGCGACCGAACTCGGCGGGGTTGCGATCCGGGCGGCCTTCGAACGGGCCGGTCTGCCCGAGGGCACCCCGATCGACGAGGTCCTGATGGGCCAGGTCCTGCAGGCGGGCGCCGGCCAGGCCCCGGCGCGCCAGGCCGCCCTGGCCGGTGGCCTCCCCGACACGACCAGCGCGACCACGATCAACCGGGTCTGTGGCTCGGGCCTCAAGGCGATCATGCTGGCCGCGGCCGAGATCCGGGCGGGCGACGCGAGCGTGGCGATCGCCGGCGGAATGGAAAGCATGAACCGGGCGCCGTACCTGCTGCCGGGTGCTCGCTTTGGCTATCGGCTGGGCGACGCGGCACTCATCGATTCGACCGTCCACGACGGCCTCTGGTGCGCGATCGAGGACTGCCACATGGGGACCCACGCGGAGCGCGTGGCGATCAGCGACAGCGTCTCGCGGGCCGACCAGGACGCGTTTGCCCTGGCCAGTCACGAGAAGGCAATCGCCGCGATCGACGCCGGCCGGTTCGAGGCCGAGCTCGTGCCCGTCACGATCCGCGACGTGAAGGGCCGCGAGACCGTGGTCAGCACCGACGAGGGACCCCGGCGCGACTCGACGATCGAGGCTCTCGCCCGGCTGAAGCCCGCCTTCGCCCTGCCCGATGGTTCGGACCGCGGTGGGGCCACCGAGGGCACGGTTACCGCCGGAAACGCCCCGGGGATCACCGATGGGGCGGCCGCCACGGTTGTAGCCAGCGAACGGGCGGTGGAGCGGCTCGGCCTGAAGCCGCTTGCCCGGATCGTTGGCTACAGCCAGGCCGAGGTCGCCCCGAAATGGCTCTTCCTGGCGCCGGTCATGGGCGTCCGCCGGCTGCTCGAGCGGATCGAGATGCCGATCGAGGCCTTCGACCTGATCGAGATCAACGAGGCCTTCGCCGCGCAGACCCTGGCCGATGGCCGCGAGCTCGGCTTTGACTGGTCGAAGGTCAACGTGAACGGCGGAGCGATCGCGCTGGGCCACCCGATCGGCGCGAGCGGCGCCCGGATCGTGGCCACCCTCCTCCACGAACTGGACCGGCGGGCCGGTCGCTACGGTCTGGCCACCCTCTGCCTGGGTGGCGGCGGCTCCGTCGCGATGGCCTTCGAGCGGGTCTGACCGTCCGGGCCCTCGTCCCCGAGTATCCTGCCGGAATGGCATCTGAACCGCAGCTCCAGGCACCAACGTTCCAGCTGTTCATCGCGGGCGAGTGGGTCGACTCGGGCAGCGGCCGAACCTTCGAGAGCCGCAACCCGGCCGATACCCGCGACCTGATCGGGCACTTCCAGGCAGGCACCGCGGCCGACGCCGCAAGGGCGACCCGGGCAGCTGAGACGGCCGGACGGCTGTGGCGCCGGACACCGGCACCCAAGCGGGGCGAGATCCTGTATCGCTTCGGGGCGCTGATGGCCGAGCACAAGGAGCGCCTCGCCCGGGCGATGACCCGCGAGATGGGCAAGGTCCTGGCCGAGGCCCGGGGCGACGTCCAGGAGGGAATTGACATCGCCTTCCTGATGGCCGGCGAAGGCCGCCGCCTGTTCGGCGACACGACCCCGTCGGAGCTGCCCGACAAGTGGGCGATGTCGATCCGCGAGCCGATCGGGATCGCCGGGATCATCACCCCCTGGAACTTCCCGATGGCAATTCCGTGCTGGAAGATGATGCCGGCCCTGGTCAGCGGCAACACGGTCGTGCTCAAGCCCTCGAGCGACACGCCCCATTGCGCCACCCTGTTGGTCGAGCTGATGGCCGAGGCCGGCTTCCCGGCCGGCACGGTCAACCTCGTGACCGGCCCGGGCGCGGAGGTTGGCGACGCGCTCGTCGGGAGCCCCGACGTCCCGGTGATCAGCTTCACCGGCAACACCGAGACGGGCCGCCACATCGCGACCTTGGCAGCGGCCCGGCTCAAGCGGGTCAGCCTCGAGCTCGGTGGCAAGAATGGGATCGTGGTCATGGCCGACGCCGACCTCGACCTGGCAACCGATGGGATCCTGTGGTCGGCCTTCGGCACGACCGGGCAACGCTGCACGGCAGCCAGCCGGGTGATCGCGGAGCGGGCCGTGGTCCAGCCACTGCTCGAACGGCTTGAGCGCCGGGCGAATGCGCTCCGGCTGGGGTCCGGCCTGGAGCCGGGGGTT
>JBBRIM010000097.1:0-10200 GCA_038221095.1 Candidatus Limnocylindrales bacterium | reverse complement strand
TCCTCGTCATCCAGAATTTCGTGGCCCAGCCGTACCTTGTCCAGCAGATGTCGATGGAGCACTCGCTCGAACCGGGCACGTACGTTCTCGTCGACAAGCTGACCCCCCGTTTCGACGACTACAACCGGGGCGATGTCATCGTCTTCTCGCCGCCGCCGGGCTTCGAGGACGGCGGGGCCACCCCCTTCATCAAGCGGGTGATCGGCGAACCCGGCGACAGCGTGGCAATTCACGACGGCAAGGTCTGGATCAACGGGGTGGCCCTGGTCGAGCCGTACGTCTTCGAGGGCCAGCCGACCGATCCGCCCCAGGCCCAGAGTGTCTGGGTCGTCCCGGCAACCGAGCTGTTCGTGCTGGGCGATCACCGCGCCGCGTCCCAGGATTCGCGCGTCTTCGGGATGATCCAGAAATCCTCGGTGATCGGCCGGGCCTGGTTGCGCTACTGGCCGTTGAGCGGCTTCGGGATTGTCCAGACGCCAACCTACCCCGGGGTCCCATCGGCCGCCCCATGAGCCGGCCGGGGTGAGTCCGTTCCTGCTCGGGGCGGCGCTCGTCGTCGTGGCCGGCGCGCTCGTGGCCCTCTCTGCCTGGGACAATCGGCTCGTGCTGGCCGGGCTCGTCCTGAGCCTTGGCCTGGCGCCGCTTGTTGCGGCCCCGGTTCCACCGTTGGTCGCCGTCGCGGCCCGGGTCGTTGCGGCGGTGCTCGGTGCCCAACTCCTCCTGATCGTGCTCCGGGCGCCGACCTCCCGTGTTCGGGGCGCCGCGATCGGCCCGGTCGGCCCGGTGCTCGGGGCGGCGGCGGCCTTCGTGGTCGGCTACGCCGGTCCAGGTCTCGGCTTCCCAGCAGATGGACCGCGTGAGGCGACCGCGGCCGGCCTCGCGCTGCTCACGATCGCTCTCGGCCCGGTCCTGCTCGGCCGGGACGTCCTCCGGCTCGGCGTTGGCCTGGCCGTCCTGGTGACCGCCGCGGAGTTGATCCGGGCCGGCCTCGGCGGCACGCCGGGAGCAGTCGAACAGATCGCGTCGGCAGGCCTGACGGTGGCCGTGCTGGGCGTCACCGCGGCGATCGCGGCGAGCGCGTTGCGAGCCGGCCACGATCTTGCGATCGACCGCAGGGCACCGCGTGAGACCCTGTTCGAGGCGCACCGGCTGGCCGATGTGACGAGCGTCAAGCCGCGCCGGTCGTCCGCTGGCCGCTCAACGGAAGCCGGCCGCGCCGAGATGGCGCGTGGCGGCCGAGGCCCGGCCGCAGGGCCGCGGCGCGACGCGGCGGCGCACCAATTGACCCTCGAGGAACGGGTCCGACGGTCCAGCGACCCGGCCCAGCCGGTGGCCCCGGGTGAACCGGTCGGTCCCGCGGACGACCAGGGGTGAGCCTCCTGCCCTTCCTGGTGATCGCGTTCGGGGTGGCTGCCGCCTCTGTCGTGACCCGCGGGCAACCAACCCTGGAAATCTCGATCGGCCTCGGTGGCCTGGTCGCGGCGACGATCGCGGCGATGCTGATCAGCGCCGGTGACCAACTCAAGGTTGGCGGGTCGGACGTGCTCGTCGCGACTGCCTACGGCCGACTGTTCCTCGTCCTGGGCGGGGTCAGCGGTGTCCTCCTGTGCCTGATCGGACTGGCCGGCACCTGGCAGCCGAACCTGCCGGCGGCCCTCCTTGTCGGCCTTGGCGGGATCGGAGTCGCCCTGTCGGTGCCCAATCCGACCATCGCCCTGATCGTCCTGACCGCCTCGGCGATTGCCTCCTCGCTGGCGGCATTGCCCGACCCCGTCTCCGGCGCCGACGTGCAGGTCGTGGTCCGAGCCGTCCGGGTGATCGTGATCGCCGGCACGCTGGCGATCGTGACCCTGGCCTGGGCCAATCCGTCCAGCGCCGGATCGGCGCCCGACGCCGAGGCGCTCGGCCTGGCCGACCTGGCGATCGTCCTGGCGGTGGCCGTCCGGTTCGGGGCCATTCCGTTCCATCGACCGGTCGCGCGCCTGAGCGACACGGCGCCGGGGACGGCAGTCCCGCTCTTGCTCGTGTGGGCTCCCGCCGCCCTGGCTGTCGTCGTGCTCGGGGCAACCGATGGATCAAGCGTCCCCCTGCTCGTGCCATTCGGAGTCGGCCGGGCGGTGATCGTGGCAATCGCCTCCGCCAGCCTCGTCCTCGGCGCAATCGGGGCATGGCTCCAGGACGATCTCGAGCACGTGGTGGGCTACTCGATCGTCCAGGACGCGGGCTTCGTGTTGCTCGGCCTGGCGATGGCCGGGGGGGAGGCCCATGAACCGGTTCGCACCTGGCTGCTCATCCTGGTCGCCAGCAAGGCTGCCTTCGCCGGTTGGGCCACAGTCGTTCGAGCTCGCTTTCGCACGGCTCGGTTGCCCGAGCTCGGGGGCTGGGCGCGCCGCTCACCGCTCCTCGGGATCGGCCTGGCCGGGATCGTGGTCGGCACGCTCGGGGTTCCCGGCCTGCTGGCCTGGCATGTCCGGGGCGCCCTGGTCCAGAGTGCAACCGGCGGCCCGTTGGCGGTTGTCCTCCTGCTGGCAGGCCTTGCCTCGCTGACCTACTACGGCCGCATCCTGGTCGTCGGCCTTGTCCGGCCCAGTCTGCTCGTGGCAGCAGCACCCGGTGATCGGCCGGTCGCCATCGAGCGGCACGCCTCGGCAGTGGACCGCCTGTCCGCCGCCTGGAGGGCGAACCGGGCCCCGATCGGCGCCGTCCTCGTCCTGGTCCTGGTGGTCGTCAGCGTCGGTGTGTCCGTGGGCGGCCTGGGCGGTCCGGAGGCCGCCCGTGCGACCAGTCCCACGGCCGGCCAGCCCTAATCGGCAGGCGCGATCACCCAGCGGTCAATCTCGCGGCTGTAGGCGAGCAGCTCCGCGGGCCGGAACCAGAGCGCCAGTTCGGCCTCGGCCGTCTCGGCCCCGTCAGAGGCGTGCACGATGTTCTGGGCCACTTCCAGGGCAAAGTCGCCCCGGATCGTGCCTGGTGCCGCCTCCCAGGGACGGGTGGCGCCGTTCGCTGCCCGGACGACGGCAATGGCATTCGGACCCTCAAAGGCCAGGGCCACGAGCGGACCGGAGATGATGAACTCGACCAGCCCGGCGAAGAACGGCTTGTCGCGGTGGACGGCGTAGTGGCGCTCGGCCTGCTCGCGGTCCACCTGGACCAGCTTGAGACCGACGAGCTTGAGACCACGCTCCTCGTAGCGGGCGAGGATCCGGCCGACCAGCTGGCGCTGGACACCATCGGGCTTGATCAGGACGAGCGTGCGTTCGAACACTGCGGGGATCACCTTGCTTCAGGGACGACGGACGGACGGAGCCGCCGAACAATACCGCAGCCGGCCGGAGGTGGGCCAGGGAACTAGGCCGGGTCGGCGGCCTGGGCGGCCGTGGCGTTGAGTTGGGCCGCCGCGCTGGCATAGGCCTTCCGGGCGTCGCGCTCGTGGCCGACCAGCCGGAGGGCGTCGCCGCGGACCAGTTCGAGCGCCGGGCTGGTCAGGTCGGCGAGGGCGTCCAGGACCGCCGGCGCAAGTGCGGGAGCCAGTCGAAGCACGACCGCAAGGCGGACTGCTGCCGTTGCCGAATGGCCGGCCCGAAGGTCGCGTCGGGCCGCATCGAGTTCGTCGGCGGGTTCCGGCAACTGATCGCCCATCGGATTCGGCAGCCCGCCGGGCCGCGTCGAAGCCATCTCGGTTTCCGGCCAGAGGGTCGGGGTCGCTCGCTCGTCGAACGCCTCGGCTCGGACCAGAGGGCGGGCGGGCGTGGCGACGGCAGCCGAAGAAAGGGCTTCGGTTCCGGCGGCCAGGCGGCCCAGGACGGCCGCGCCGGTCACCCCGGCCGTGGCCGCGGTTGAACCCGGCCGCGGGCTGCCGAACAGGGTGCCAGCCGGTTCACCGGCCATTGCAGTGCCAGTCGGCCAGTACGAGCTCGGACGAATCCCGAGGAAGATCGCATCGAGCGCGACGTCACCACGGGCGAGCGCCCGGGCCGCCAGGCGGCGGGCCTCGGTAGACCGGCCGAGTGAGGCGGTGGCTTCGGTTGCGATGACCAGGGCGAGGGTGTCCTCGCGACCTGTGGCGAAGTAGGCGGCAGCGGCCTCCCCGGCACCGGTGATGTCGTCGGTCCGCCAGCGGACCTCGGCGAGATCGAGCAGGGCGGCATCGTCAAGCTCGCCCCGCCCGGCACTGGTCTCAAGCTCGACCCTGGCCAGGGCAAGGGCCCCCGTCCGCAGGTGGATCGTGGCCAGCCGCAGTTCGAATGGCCGATCAACGGCGGCCGGCAGGGGCGGCGGTTCGGCTAGTCCCGGCTCAGGCTCGAACACGGTTTCGAACGCGACTCGGAACTCGGCTTCTGGCTGAGGGACGAGGGTCTCTTCGCTGGTCACTGCTCAGGCGCCCAGTCGCAGAGCGCGGTCCAGGTGCAGGCCGTGACGCGGCGGCGCGACCACAGCCATCCGGAGGCGCTCATCGCGGAGCAGCTCGCGGGCTACCCGCTGGATCTCCTCGGCGGTGACCGCGGCGATCGCGGCGAGGGCGTCCTCGAGGGTCATGACTCGATCGTGGAGGGCTTCCTGACCGCCGAGCCAGGAGGCGACATGGCGCGAGTCGTCCATCCGCAACTCGAGCCCGCCGGATAGGTAGGCCTTCGCCCGGGCGAGCTCATCGGCCGGAACGAGCTCGTCACGCAGGCATTCGAACTCGGCCAGGATCGCCTCGAGGGCGGCCTCGAGGCCTTTCGGGTCCACCCCGGCGTACACCGACAGCGAACCCGAGTCGGCATATTCGCTGATTCCCGAGCCGACGTCGTAGGCCAGCCCGCGCTCCTCACGAACCGACAGGAACAGGCGGCTGCTCATGCCATCGCCCAGGACCCCGTTCAGGACCGACAGCGCCCAGGTGTCGGGATGGTCGCGTCGGTGGGCGGGCACGGCGAGGGTGAGCTGGGCCTGCGAGGCGTCACGATGGCCGAGGAGGTAGCGCTCCCCGGCCGGCAATGCCGGCGCCGGCGCATAGGCCGTCCGGGCGCCATCGCCCCGACCAAAGGCCGGATCGACCAGGGCCAGTGCCTGGTCGTGGTCGATGTCGCCGGCCAGGGCGATCACGATGTTGGTCGGGCGATAGGTGGCCGCCCAGAACTCGCGGATCGTCGGCTCCGGCAGGTTCCGGACATCGGCCTCGTCGCCGCAGATCTCGCGACCGAGCGGGCCGCTGCCGAAGAGGGCCTGCTGGAGCAGGATCTGGGCGTACTCGGATGGATCGTCCAGGTACGACCGAATCTCCTCGACGATCACGGTTCGCTCGTGGTCGATCTCCGCGTCCTCGAGCCTGGGCCGAACGATCAGCTCGCCCAGGACGTCCATCCCGCGGGCGACCTCTCGAGCCGGGACGCGAACCCAGTAGACCGTGGATTCGCGCTCGGTCGCAGCGTTGAACGAGCCGCCCACGCCTTCGATCGCCTCGGAGATCGCCCGGGTCGTGGGATACCCGGCCGTGCCCTTGAACGTGATGTGCTCCATGAAATGGGCGACCCCGGCCTGGCCCGGGCCTTCATGGCGCGAGCCGGCCAGGACGTAGGCGGCAATCGCCACGGAGCGCGAACCGGGGACCCGGGCGCTGATCACGCGCGGCCCGTCGGGCAGCGCGGTGCATTCGAACATCCCGGGGATCGTACTTGATCGGGCGGCGGGGTCCGCCCCACGGCGCCGCCGAACGGTGCCTACGCCTCGTCCCGTTCGAGGCCCAGCAACTCCATCTGGACGAAGCCGCTCGTATCGAACTCGAGCTGGTGCGGCGCAAATGGCGACTGCCCGGCGCCATCGATCGGGGCGAACTCGATGACCACCCGTTCGTCGCCCTGGACCAGGCTGTACTCGATCAACTGGTCGGGCCGGGTCTCGAACTCGAGATGCTCGAACGAATCGATGTTGAGGCAGATCGACAGTGGCGTGAAGTAGGTCGACACGTCGGGCTGGTCCATCACGATCCGCTCGACCCAGCCGGTACCGTGGGCGATCAGCTCGCGGCCGCGCAGGAATCGATAGGTCACGGTCTGCTTGAGCAGGGGCCGGAGCAGGTTCAGGAGATCCGTTCGGCTCGACACGATTCCACGGTTGACGAAGAACTTTGCGGGCGGCACGGACGTCACGGCGAGCTCCTGCGCGGACCGGGCTTCCGCCGGGATCGACGGGCGAAAATCGTACTCCAGCCGGTGGGCCGCCGGTGGCCCGTCCGGTCCTCGATCGACGCCGCGTATCATCGGACCATGCTCCTGGCCATCGACATCGGCAACACGAACATCACGACCGGGCTCTTCCAGAACGGCCTGCTCGTCTCGGCTCGGCGCGCCTCCACGAATCGGGCGGCCACAGCAGACGAACTCGAACTCCTGGTCGAAGGACTGCTTGGGCTCGACACACTCGATCTGCGCGGGATCAGCTCAATCGCCTGTGCCTCGGTCGTGCCCAGCCTGACCGCCGCTCTCGAGTCGGTTGCCATCCGGCGCGATCTGGGCCTGGTCCTCGCCACGGCCGGGCGCGTCCCCCTGCCGATCCGGGTGGAGCGTCCCGACGAGGTCGGGGCCGATCGGCTGGTCAACGCCCTGGCGGTGAGTCGGCTGTATGGCACACCGGCGGTCGTGATTGATCTTGGCACGGCAACGACCTTCGACGCCGTGGCCGCCGACGGCGCATTCATCGGTGGAGCGATCGCGCCGGGGCTGATGCTCGGCCTCGAGGCGCTCGCCAGCCGGACGGCCAAGCTGCCCAGGATCGAGCTCAGGCAGCCCGATCGTGCAATCGGGCGCGACACAATCGGGGCTCTCGAGGCCGGGACCATCCTGGGCTACCAGGCGCTCGTCGGCGGCCTCCTCGGCCGGGTTCTCCACGAGCTGGCCGATGCCGCGGCCGTCGAGCCCGCGGCGATCCCTGTGATTCTCACCGGTGGGCTCTCGGCGGCGCCATGGGCGGCCGGAATCGAGGGGATCAGCGCGATTGACCCTGACCTGACCCTCAAGGGCCTGGCCATCCTGAACGCCGAGGTGACCGGTGGCGAGGCGATCGAGGCCGGCCTCGGATGAGCCGCGGCGTGGGAACCAACGGTCGACTGGCCGGGCGGTTCATTGCCCTCGGGATCACCGGTTCGATCGCCGCCTACAAGACGGTCGAGCTGCTCCGCCTGCTGCAGGCCGAAGGAGCCGAGATCCAGGCATTGCTGACGCCGTCCGCCGCCCGATTCGTGGCACCTCTGACCCTCGCGGCACTTAGCGGCCGGCCGGTCGAATATGATTTGATGGCACTCCTGGCCGATGGCCGGATCGGCCATATCGTGACGGCCGACAGTGCCGATGCGGTCGTGGTCGCGCCGGCAACCGCCCACTGGCTGGGCGCGATGGCGAACGGGCTGGCCGGTGACGTTGTCACGGCCGCCTGCCTGGCCACGAGCGCCCCGGTGATCGTTGCGCCGGCCATGGACGGCGAGATGTATGCCCACCCGGCGACTCAGGCCAACGTCGCCCGGCTGCGCGATGGCTTCGGCTACACGATCGTCGAGCCGGCCAGCGGCCCACTCGCATCCGGCCAGACCGGAGTTGGACGCCTGGCGGACCTGCCCGACATCGTCGAGGCTGTCGTGGCGGCGATCGGTGACCGCCCGATCCGGACGAGCGCCGCCAAGGACCGGCCGCCACGCCTCGTCGGCAACCCGCACGAGGCGGACCTCGAGGGTCGGCACATCGTGGTGACGGCGGGCGGCACCCGCGAGGCGATCGACCCGGTCCGTTTCATCGGCAATCGCTCGAGCGGCCGAATGGGCGTGGCCATCGCCCAGGCCGCCCTGGACCGGGGCGCCCGGGTGAGCCTGATCACGGCCGCGGTCGAGGTCGCGCTGCCTGGCGCGGCGGCGCTGATCCGGGTCGAGACGACCGCCGAACTGGGCGATGCCCTCGCCGCGGCGCTCCGTCCCGACGAATCCGGCCGGGCCGGCTTCGATGCCCTGATCATGGCCGCCGCGGTGGCCGACTTCCGGCCCCGCCGGCCGGCCGCCACCAAGTTGCACCGGGGGTCTGCGCTCAGTCTCGACCTGGAGCCAACACCGGACCTCCTGGCCGAGGCCGTCGGCGTCGCCCGTCAGCTCAGGCCGGCCCCGATCCTGGTCGGGTTCGCGGCCGAGACCGGTTCCCTCGAGCGGGCCGTCGACAAGCTCCGCCGGAAGGGGGTCGACCTGCTCGTCGCCAACGACGTGGCCGAAGCAGGCTCCGGGTTCGGGACGGACACGAACCGGGTCACTCTGCTGAGCGCTGACGGCGCGGCCGAGGCGTGGCCGCTGCTGACGAAGCGCGAAGTTGCCGATCGGCTGCTTGACCGGCTTGCCACCCGGCTGGACGCTCGCGACAACGCCGTGCAGACTGGACCGAGCGATCTCCCCCAGGAGTCCCGAACGTGAGCGCCAGCACCAACCCGAACCCGACCACGGCCACGCCACCCGTGCGCCGGGTCACAGTCAGCGACATCGCCCGGCTGCACGCCGATGGCCAGCGGATTGCCATGATCACCGGCTACGACTACCCGACCGCCCGGCTGCTCGATGAGGCGGGGATCCCGATCATCCTGGTCGGCGACTCGCTCGGGCGGGTGATCCTGGGCTACGAGAACGAGATCCCTGTGTCGATGGATGACATGCTCCATCACGCCAAGGCCGTCGCCCGGGGCGCCCGGGGCGCCCTGATCGTGGGCGACATGCCTTTCCTGTCGTACGCCACGCCGGACCTGGCCGTCCACAACGCCGGGCGATTCCTGGCCGAGGCCGGGGTGCAGGCGGTCAAGATCGAGGGCGGCCGACGGAGCGCCCGGGCGATCGAGGCGATCACCCGGGCCGGCATCCCGGTGATGGGCCACATCGGGCTGACCCCCCAGGCGATCAACCAGATCGGCAAGGTCCGGGTCCAGGGCAAGACCCGCGAAGCCGCCCGGGAGCTGCTGTCCGATGCCCTCGCGGTGCAGGAGGCAGGTGCCTTCTCGATGGTCCTCGAGCTCGTCCCGGAGCAGCTCGCCGCAGCGATGACCGACCGGCTCCAGGTTCCCACGATCGGGATCGGTGCCGGCGCCGGCTGCAGCGGCCAGGTCCAGGTCCTGACCGACCTGCTCGGCTACGAGGAATGGCACCCGCGTCACGCTCGACCGTATGCCAACCTGCGGGAGACGATCCTGGCTGCCGCCCGCGCTTATCGGGCGGACGTCGAGGCGGGCTCGTTTCCGGGACCGGCCGAGACGGTCCGGATGGATGACGACGTGATCGACGCGGTCCTCGGCCACTCGGTCCTCGACCGCCCGGGCCGGGATATCCCCGCCGGCGGGATCCCGCTCGACCGCGACCTGTAGGAGCGTGACCCAGGTCCTGCGCACCCGGGCCGAGCTGCGGGCCGCCCTGGCAACTGTTCGCCGGCCGATCGGACTGGTGCCCACGATGGGCTGGCTCCACGACGGCCATCGTTCGCTGATCCGGCAGGCGCGGGCCGAGAATCCGACGGTCGTGGCCACGATCTTCGTCAACCCGCGCCAGTTCAACCAGGCCGCCGACTTCACCAAGTACCCCCGCAACGAGGATCGGGACATTCAGATCTGTGCGACCGAGGGGGTCAAGATCGTGTGGGCTCCGCCGGTCGAGGAGGTCTACGTTCCGGGCTTCGACACGACGGTCACGGTCGGGGTGATCTCGCAGCCCCTCGAGGGCGCGGCGCGGCCCGGCCATTTCGACGGGGTGGCGACCGTCGTGGCGATCCTCTTCGGCCTGGTCGGCGCAGAACACGCCTACTTCGGCCAGAAGGATTTCCAGCAGGTGATGGTCATTCGCCGGATGGCCCGCGACCTGGCCCTGCCGACCGAGGTGATCGCCTGTCCCACGGTGCGCGAGCCGGACGGCCTGGCCCTCTCCTCGCGCAACGTCCACCTGTCGCCGGCCGACCGAGCCGCCGCACCGGTCCTCCACCGAGCCCTGCTCGACGCCGCGGCCAAATGGCGCCTTGGCGAACGCTCGGCGGAGGTGCTGCGCAGCGCCATGCGCAAGACGCTGGCCAGCGAGCCACTCGCCGAGCTCGACTACGTCTCGGTGGCCGATGCCACCACGCTCCAGGAGCTCGACCAGATGGACGGCTCGGCCACCCTGTCGCTGGCGGTCCGCTTCGGCTCCACCCGCCTGATCGACAACGAGCTGCTCGACTA
>JBBRIM010000096.1:0-10253 GCA_038221095.1 Candidatus Limnocylindrales bacterium | reverse complement strand
AACCCGCCGATCGCGGTGATCGGCGTGGACGGCGGGAATTCGAAGGTGGATCTGGCCCTCGTGGCCGGCGATGGCGCCCTGCTCGCCGCGGTCCGTGGTCCGACCATCTCGCACCAGGCCCTGGGCAGCCTGGCCGCCGCGGTGAAGGCGTTCCGGCTGACCCTCGCCGAGGCCGTGGTCCGGGCCGGTCTGACGGCACCGCCTGAGGGCCCCCTTGCCCGGGTCGCGGTGTTGTCGATCGCCGGGGCGGACACGCCTCGTGACGTGCGTCGCCTGCGGGCTGCCTTCGGACGCCTCGGCATGGCCCAGCGCCTGGTGGTCGTCGATGACACCTGGGGTGCTCTCCGGGCGGGCACGGATGATGGGGTCGGGGCCGTGGTCGTGTGCGGCTCGGGCAGCAACATGCTGGCGGTGGGCCCGAGCGGACGAGTGGCCCGCTACCCGGCCCTCGGCGAGATCGCGGGGGACTGGGGCGGCGGTGGATCGCTCGGTCCGGCGGCCCTCTCGGCGGCCATCCGCGGTCGCGACGGGCGCGGGCCACACACCAGCCTGGAACGATCGGTGCCCCGGCGACTGGGCGTGGCTCGGCCGCTCGACGTGACCTACGCGCTGTACCGCGGCCGGCTGCATGCTCCCGACATCCGGGACCTCGCGCCGCTGGTCTTCGAGGCGGCCGGCGCAGGCGACGCCGTGGCTCGTGCGATCGTCGACCGGCAGGCCGACGAGGTCGTGGCCATGGCGACGGCCGCGCTGCGCCGGGCCCGGGCCCTCCGGGCGGCCGTCCCGGTGATCCTGGCCGGGGGCATCTTCCGGACGAACGATGGGCCGTTCCATGCCCGGATTGCGGCCGGGCTGGCAGCCGTGGCGCCACGGGCCGAGATCCGCCGGCTTCGGGCGCCCCAGGTCGTTGGCGCGGCCCTGCTCGGACTCGATGCCCTCGACCCTGACGGGCGGGCGGCCACGAAGGCGGCGGCACGACTCCGGGCGGCCCTCGTCGACGAGGCGATCAGCCCGGTGGGTGGCACCTCGTGACGATCATGGCCGATGAGATCCGGCAGACGCCGGACCTCCTGCGCGGGCAGCTCCGGGCCGGCGAGGCGGCCTTTGCGGCCGTGGCCGAGGAAGTCCGGCGGGCTCGTCCGCGCTGGGTCTCGATCGTCGCGCGGGGCACCTCGGACCATGCCGCGATCTACGCCCGGTACCTGATCGAGACGCAGCTGGGCTGGCCGGTCGGGCTCGCCTCGCCGTCGGTCACCACCGTCTACCGGGCGCCGACCGACTGGACCGACGGGCTCGTCCTGGCCGTATCCCAATCCGGCCGCAGCCCGGATCTGGTGGCCGTGATCGAGGCGGCCCGCCGGGGCGGGGCGCTGACCGTGGCGGTCACCAACGTGGCCGGATCGCCGCTCGAGGGTGCCGCTGCACACACGCTGGCCTGCCTCGCCGGCGAGGAGCGTGCCGTGGCGGCCACCAAGAGCTACGTGGCCGAGCTGGCGGCCCTGGCCGGCATCGTCGCCGCGCTCGCCCCGGCCTCGGACCTGAGCGCCGCCCTGCCCCTCGTCCCCGGCGTCCTGGACCGGGTGATCGACGAGGCGTCGTCCTGGCTGGAGGCGAGCGCGGGCGACCGCGGACCGGATGGTGGCGGCGGGCGGGCCGTTGTCGAGGCGATCGCCGGTGCCGGCCGAGCCCTGGTGATCTCGCGCGGCTTCAACCTCGCCACCGCCCTCGAGACGGCGCTCAAGCTCAAGGAAACGGGCCGGATCTTCGCCGAGGGCTACTCCACCGCTGATCTCGAGCATGGGCCGATCGCGCTGGCCGCGGCGGAGGTTCCCACCCTCGTCTTCCGGCCGGACGGGCCGATGGGCAGCGCGATCGATCCCGCGGTCCGGCGGACCCGATCACTCGGGGCCCGGCCGTGGACGTTCGGCGGATCCGAGCTGGCCGGCGACCGGGACGCGTTGGCTATCGCCGCGCTTGGGGCATTACCGGAGTGCCTAACCCCGCTCGCCCTGGTCCTGCCCGGCCAGCTCCTGGCCGAGGCCGTGGCGGTTCGGCTGGGCCTGGACCCAGATGCCCCGGCGGGCCTCAGCAAGGTGACCCTGACCGACTAGCTGTTGTTCCTAGCCGATTGGGGCGGATGCCGGGCGCTGGACGGACGGTGCTCCGACCTGGTGCGGACGGATGGTCTGCCAGGCCAGCAGGATCACTGCCCCGAAGCCGAACAGGCTCGCGATCCCTGCCAGTGGGGGCACGATCCCGAGCAGGTCCATCAGCAAGAGACCGATCACGGCGGCGAGGTACGGTCGATCCCGTTCGACCGCCGGCGACATCCGGCGCAGGACCCAGTCCCCGATCCAGATGCCGGCGACGAGATAGCCGACGAACCCCGTCAGCGGCCACAGCCCGAACAGGATCCCGAACCCGAGCGGCGCGCCAACCACGGTGACCATCAGCAGGATGACCACGAACAGCGGCAGCACGACGCCGCCCAGCCCGGCCGCGAGAGTTGCGATCGGCCGGTGGCTGATCAGCGCCTCGGCCTTCCGAACCTGGCGCGATGCCAGCGCGACCAGGAGGAGCCCGGCCGCGATCGCCGCCAGGGCAAAGCCCAGGAAGAGCAGGATGATCGCGGGGGCGAGCAGCAGGCCGATCCCCGCGGCATCAACCGCCAGGTCGCGGATGCTGCCGTGGACCTGCGCATCACCCACCCGGAGCACCTGCGAATCGACCCGCATCACGTCGCCGAGGACCACCGTTCCGGCACCCAGGGTGACGGGGCTGCGGACGGCGAAGATGCTCTCGGTTCGTGCGCCGGCGAGGTTGGCCGCGCCGTCGATCACGACGATCGTATTGACCTGGCCATTGATCGTCGCAGTGCCGTTCACCACGACGACGACATCGGCCTGCTCGCCGGCCGGGACCGTGATACCACCCCCGGTCGAGATCAGCACCCGCCCGGTATGGGAGAGCGTCGGATCGGCCGCGCGGACAGACGGGCTCAGTGCAGACGCCAGGAGAAACGCCAGGAGCAGCGCTGCACCAGCGGCGACGACTCGGTTCATGGTTCCACCTCTCCTCCGCCTATCGGGCGGCGACCATCGGCGACTGACCGACATGCTCCGCCTGGAGCGTGCGGGCGATCGTCAGGGCCCATCCCTCGATCTCGGTCCATGATCGGAAATCGCCATCGGGCGCTCGGATCACCGACATGATTGCCCGCTCGGCGAAGCCGAGGTCGTGCCTGTCAAGCCGGCCGCTGAAGACGCGATGCTCTCGAGCGCCGGTCGCGTCGCGGATCCGGGCGACGTCGCCGGGGTCCTGGATCGGCTTGGACGAGTCGCCGATCGGGCCGCTCGAGAAGAGCCAGACCGGGCGGGCCAGCAGGGCCGACAGGTTGCTTGAAACGAAGTCCTTGGCCGGTTCGAGCCAGTGCCCGGCGTACACGGCGCTGCCCAGGATGACGGCGTCGTAGCCGGCCAGCGTGGTCACCTTTTCGGGAATCTCGAGCACCGTCTCGATGCCGGCGTCCTTGAGGACTCGCTCGATGCTCGATGCGATCTCCAGGGTGGATCCGTGCTTCGATGCCGCAGTCACAAGTACCTTCATGGCCGATGGACCTCCTCGCCCGATCGTGGCCGTGGCGCGGCCATGGCTCAAGAGCCGAATGGCGACAAGAAGCGCCTCCAAACGGCCTGTTCCATCCCCGTCCCCGGCGGCCCACTGACGGCCCGCCGGCCCCGGCGGTACGATCCACGCTCGAGAAGATTCGGCTCTGTCCGAACCTGGAGGGCTGCACGTGACGACGGGGAACGATCCGCTGGGTGAGCTGCTCGGAGGTATCGAGAAGGAGGTCGGCAGCGCGGCGAGCGGCGCGGCGAGCGGAGCGACCGGGAGCGCGGCCGGCGCGGGCGCCAATCCGCTCGGCCAGATCATGAGCATGCTCGGCGGGCAGGGCGCCGGAATGGCCGGTCTGGGCGGGCTGGTCGACCAGCTCAAGGCCGGTGGGCTGGCCGGCGAGGTCGAGTCGTGGATTGGCAACGGGGCCAATCACCCGGTCACCCCGGAGGCGCTTGGGCAGGCCCTCGGACCGCAGGGCGTCCAGCAATTGAGCGCCAGCACGGGCCTCTCGCCGGCCCAGCTCCTGCCCCAACTGTCGGCCATTCTGCCGATGCTGATCAACGCCCTCACCCCGCATGGCGTCCTGCCCAGCGGGGGCCAGGGCGCCGCGACCGACGCGCTCGGCGGTCTGGGCACTCTGCTCGGTGGCCTGACCAATCGCTGAAGCGCCCGCGACCCGGCGCAGGAGTGCGACCCTGTGGACATGACCAAGACTGACATCGGTTCGATCGTGCCGGCCGCCGAGGCCCTCCTGCCCGACATCGTGGCGATCCGGCGCCGCCTTCACCGGCAACCCGAGATGGGCCTGAACCTGCCCCGGACGCAGGCGATCCTCGTCGAGGAGCTCGAGAGGCTGGGCCTGAATCCGGTGCTGGGCCGGGCGACGACCTCGCTGGTCGCGGTCATCGAAGGTGGGGCCGTGGCCGACTCCGGCTCGCCGGCCCGAAGCGTCCTGCTCCGGGGCGACATGGATGCCCTGCCCCTGACCGAGGAATCCGGTCTCGATTTCAGCTCCGAGAACCCGGGTGTGATGCACGCCTGCGGTCACGACACCCACATGGCCATGCTGCTCGGCGCCGCGCGCCTGCTGGTCGAACGGCGGGCGAGCTTCTCGGGGAAGGTGCTCCTGATGTTCCAGCCCGGCGAGGAAGGCTTTCACGGCGCCAAGGTGATGCTTGACGAGGGGCTGCTCGATCTGGCTGGGACGTCCCGGCCGAGCGGCGCGTTCGCCCTCCATATCTCGACGCTCTACCCAACGGCCACCATCAACGTCCGGCCGGGGCCGATGCTGGCTGCGGCGGATTTCCTGACGATCACGATTCGGGGCCGGGGCGGCCACGCCTCGCAACCCTCGACGGCCCTCGACCCGATCACGATCGCGGCCGAGGTCGTGCTCGCCCTGCAGACACTCGTGACCCGCCAGGTCAACGTGTTCGATCCCGCGGTGATCACGATCGCCCACCTCAGCGCCGGCACGACTAACAACATCATTCCCGAGACGGCCTTCCTGGAGGGCACGATCCGGAGCTTCTCGGAAGGGACCCGGCACCTCGTCCACGGTGGGATCCCGCGCCTGGTCCACGCGATCAGCGCGGCCTACGGGGCAACCGCCGAGGTGCACATCACGCCGGGCTACCCAGTCACCAACAACGATCCGGCCTTCGCCGACCTCGTTCGAGCAACCGCCGCCGAGTTGTTCGGCGCCGATCTGGCGCCCCTGCTCAAGGAACCGGTGATGGGCGCGGAGGATTTCTCGTACGTCCTCCAGCAGGTCCCCGGCGCGATGGCCTTTGTCGGCGCCCGCCCCCCCGAGCAGGACCCGGCGACCGCCCCGATGAATCACTCGAACCGGGTGATCTTCCACGAGCCGGCAATGGCGACCGGAATCGCGACCTACGTGGCCGTGGCCCTGCGCAGTCTGGCCGGGGCCTGACCGATGTGTTGTCTCGTTGCCCTCGCGGCGATCATCAGTCCCCGATTCGTCATCTTCCTGTGGTGGTTGCTGGACACAGCCCGATGGAGCGCCACGTTCGACAACGTGATCGTGCCGTTGCTCGGCTTTGTCTTCCTGCCGTGGACCACGCTGGCCTATGTCTACTTCGCCCCGCACGGCCTGGGCGGCCTGGCCCCGATCGTCATCGTGATCGCGGTGATGATCGACGCCGGCACGTACGGCGGCGGTGTCTTCGGCAATCGCCGGCGCGACGAGCGCTTCCGCCACTAGGTCCCTGCCGGTCCTGCCGGCCGGCGCCGCGAGCGACTCGCGTCACGTACTTTCGACCTATTTCTCCGGCGCCCGCCGCGGCCGAAACTCGGTGCGACCTGGAGGTAGCCTTGGGCTTCGATCCAAAGGGATGTGGCATCCCGCGATCCCTGCGCGTTCGAACCGGTGCCGTGAAGTGAAAGTCTGGGGGGAACCGCCGCTGCAGCGGCGCATGCGCCGCCACGACCGGACGATCCGGCCGTTGCCTGAAGGCGCCTGGCCGGGCGTGGGCAGTCCGATCGATCCCGGCCCGTTCGAACCGGGCCCGACAGGCGTGGGCCTGGAGGTTGCCGCCGCCGGCGTGGCCCTTGCCGAGCCGCCCTCGTCCCCGATTGGGGGCGCCGTGGTTGGCCCGGACCCGGTCCGTCGCGTCCACCTGACGGGCAATCCAGGCCGGGACGCCATCGCCCTCGGAACCGCCGCACTCCTCTCGCTGGGCGAGCAGATCGGGCCCGAGGAGCTGGCCGATCCGATCATCGCGGCCGCCTACCGCTTCGCCCGCAGTCGCGGTGAGCGCGTTCGGGCGAGCCAGCTGCTGGCCGCCTACGATCGCCGGGCCGCCCAGTCCAGCGGCGCGGACCGGGGCCTGCCCTGGATGTTTCCCGCCGGCAGCGGGCCCGGCTCGCCGCTCTATGCGCGGACCTCGCGGCCGCCCGTCCATTGGCGGCCCCGCGACAAGGAGCGATTGGCGGCCGACCCGGGCGCCTACGCCCGCTGGCTGGTCGAGCCGATCGCCCAGGTCCAGACCCTCGAGCTGCTCGCCGAACTGGCCGAAACGGCCAATCCGCGGGGTGAAGCGGCGGCCCCGATCCTGCGCGAGCTCCTGCCCCAGGTCGAGGCCCACTTCGCCCTGCACGTGGCCGCCGACGATCCCTGGCGCGACCTCTTCGCCCTGTGGCAGCTGACCAGCGCCCCGCACACCCTCAACGACCTGTGGTTCCTGGCGACCGCGATTGCCTACCGCTACGCGACGCTCGCCCGGCGGGTGGCCGGGCCGGTCATCGGCACTGGACCATTCGAAGGGGAGCAGCTCGTCTCCGCCAGCGCGGCCCTTGGCACCGTCCTGTGGCAACTGCGGATCTACCCCTCGCTCGTGCCCGAGCTGGTCGATCACGTCGCCGACAAGGTCCGGTCCGACGGTGGCTGGGGCGACCCCGGCCAGCCGACCGACGTCCTCACCACGCTCGCCGCGGCCGATCTCCTGCTCGGTCTCGATCCCGACTTCGACCCTGATCGGACGATCAGCTGGTTTGCCCACGCCCAGGAACCCGAGGGCTGGTGGCGGGCGCTCGACCCGGAGGTGCCCTGGCTGACCGCCGCCGTGGTCGACTGGCTCGAGCGCGCCGGCCGGCCGTTCGTGGAACGCTTCCGCTGGCCGGGTGCGCTCAGGCTCGATCTCGACCGCCGGACACAGCTGCCGACCTACGCCTGGTTCGCCGACTTCGCCCGCTCGATCCAGGAGGTCCCCGGCCTGGCCCGGGCCGAGTGGGATCTGGCCTTCGTCGACCTGGCCGGCTTCGGCACCTTCAACACCGACAACGGGCAGGCCAAGGGCGACGAGGTGATCGGCGCATTCGGGCGAGCCCTCGGCCGGATCAGCGGCTCCCGGGCGATCCGCGACGGCGGCGACGAGTTCGTGCTGATCGGCGCTCCCGGCGATACCAGGCTGTTCGACCGTCTCGACAGCTTCCGCGGCGCCTGGCTGGCCGAGTTCGTGCACACCTTCGGCTCCGAACCCGCTCCCGTGCGACCCCGGATCACGGTCACCCGCAGCCCCGGCCACGAACTGGCCGCCGGCCGTGAGCGGCTGGGCCGCCGGATCGGCGAGATGAAGAAGATCTACGAGAGCCCACCCCCCGACGGTGTGATCGAGCGGAGCTGAGGCCAGGCCCCGCGCTCCGCGTGCGTGGCGGCGGCATGCGTGGCGGCGGCATGCGTGGCTGCGCCTCCGGACGCGGCCCCGAGCCCGGGTCTGGCACGGAACCCGGGCTCGCACGGACCTTCCGGATTATTGCTGGCCGTCGTGTTGTGGAAGGATTCGGGTCCGATCGGGCCTGGCTTGAGGCCTGCGAGTCGCATTCCACGCACAAGAGCGGCGACCGCGGCGCCCAACCACGGCAAGACCAGCGTCGCTTCTTCTCTACTAATGCGGGGGCCGATAGTCCGGAACTTCCGCGGGTCCCCGAGCCCACCCCCGGTCCGGGCCCCGGCTCGGTCCGGCCCGGTTCAGAGGCGCAGGCGGTACGCCCACAGCCACTCGCCGGGCTCGAACTCCCAGTCCGCGCTGCTGTCGCGCTCGAAGCCAAGCGACTCGTACAGGTGGTGGGCCGCCTTCATCGACGGTCGGGTGAAGATCGCCAGGCCGGCCTTGCCGTCGGTCCGCGCCCGAGCGACGACCGCCTCGACGACCGCCCGCCCGACGCCCCGGCCGTGGGCCGCCGGAGCAACCGCCAGGACGCGGAAACCGGCCTCCGCCTCGCCTTCGATTTCGGACAGGGGCCTGCCCGGGCCCGGCACGTAGGTCACCGTTCCGAGCACCATCCGGCCACGCTCGTCGCCGGCGCCATCGTCTACGGCAACCAGCACGACTGCCGCCTCGGCCCTCGCTGCCGTATCGCGCAGGTAGTCGACGTAGCCTTCCGGCTCGGTGCCCAGGGATCGGTAGGCCGCCACGGCAATGTCGCCGATCGTCGTGAACTCGTCGGGCCGGGCCTCGCGGATCGTGACATGGGCCAATTGCGGGTCGCTCATCGCGGCAATCATGGCCCGGGCGCGAGTGAGCGGCGACTGCGTCACGTAACAGGAGGCGAATTGGATCGTCACCAGGGATGAGAAGGCCTACTCTCTGGTCACCACCTGTCGAAGCGGGGGTCTGGTCATGAGCGATCCCAATGTCCACATCGCGGCGTGGGAGGCGGCCGGCCTGATCGACGCACCGCTCGCCGAGCGCCTCCGCCAGGCATCGACCGAAGTTCCCACCGAACCCGCCGAAGCCGTCGCGTCGCCTGGCGCCACTGTCGCCGGCGCGCCGGAGAGTCGTGCCGGCTCGGCCCTCTCGTTCTTCGGTCCGAGCGTGGTCGTCGTCGAGATGTTCGCCTACCTCGGTACTGCGTTCCTGCTGGCTGCGTGGCTCGTCTTTCTTGCCACCGTGGCCCAGCCCGGGGCAAGGCACCGCGAAGCGATCATCACTGGTGGGCTCGGCCTTGCCGCCCTGATCCTGTTCGGACTCGGCGTCCTCCTCGTCCGGGGCGACCCTCGCCGACGTCGGGCGGCGGGCGTGGCCTTCGCCGCTACCACGATCCTGGCGGCCGGCGCCGCGGCGTACTTCGTCCAGCTCGATTTCATCATCAACGTGCTCCAGTGGGCTGCACCGGAGGTCCTGATCGGGCTGGTTGCCGTCATTCTGGCCACCTTCCTGCGGAGCCTGCTGGCGTCGGTCACGACCCAGTTCAGCCTGGTGGCCTCGATCACGACCTTCGCCGCCGCGCTCCTCGCCTGGGTGGACCAACTCGTCCACCCGGCGAATCACGGCGGCGCGTACGTCCTGAATCCACCACCACCCGCGCCCGATCCGATCGCTTTGGTCCAGGTGGCGGCTGCCTGGTGGCTGCTCGTGGCCCTCGGGTTGGGCATCATTGGCAGGTTCGAAGCACGGCGAGCGGAGGCCGATCAAGGCGCCGGCCGCCGGGCGGCGCTGACCCGATTCTGGGCCGGTCTCGTTGCCGTCGGCGGGGTGGCTCAGGCGCTGACCCAGTCGGGGAACACCGGCGGCTTCAACTACGGGCGCTTGCTCGAACCATGGATCGCCGACGTCGTGATCCTGATCGTGGCGGCCGTGCTCGTCGAGCGTGCCTTCCGCCGTGACTCGAACGCGTACATCCTGTCCGCTGCGATCGGCCTGATCATCGCCCTGACCGACTTCAACTTCAGCTACCTGGCCCAGACGACCTATGTTGGCCTGCTGATCGAAGGAGCGATCCTGCTGGCGGTCGGGTTCGCCGGCGACCGCTTCCGGCGGCAGCTCCATCGAGCCGCCTTGCCCGCAGCCGGTCCCGTCCTCGGCCCCGGTTCTGGTCCTGCCCCCGGTGCTGGGTAATGTCTAAGTTTGGAATGGGCCGATCGGCACTTGCACCAGGCCTCGAAACACTCTACCGTGCTTCAGAGAGACATCGAGAGGACCGCATGGCCCACGTTATTCGACGTGTCGGGATCGCCCTGGGATCGCTTGTCGCTGCCTGGTTGGTCGTCTGGCTGGTCGGGGGGTCGACGATTGGAAGTGCGCTCGCGGGACTGGTAACGGTCGTTCTCGGTGGCCTGATCTATCAGGACATCATTCGAAGAGAGCGGCGACCAAGCCCCTGATCGAGCCGGG
>JBBRIM010000095.1:0-10264 GCA_038221095.1 Candidatus Limnocylindrales bacterium | reverse complement strand
CTGACGCCGGGCGGCAGGTTGGTGTTGGTCAGGATGTACCGCCAGGTACCGAGTCGCTGGGCGAGCATGGGGGGCCTCTCCGTGTCCTGCTGAAACTTGCGCCCCGATAGTAGCATCTTGATTGCGACGTCCGCGTGACGTCCCCCGCCGTGCTCGACCCATGGGTCGTTCAGAGCTGGGTGACGCCTACCTCAGCGAACAGCCGGCCGGCGACCTCGGGATCGAGGACCCCAGCTCCCGGCAGGAACGCGTTCGCGGTCCCGGCGGCGATCCCTCGCCGGGCCGCCTCCACCAGCGACGCTCCCGTCACGAGGGCGAGCGCAAGGGCAGCCACGAACGCGTCTCCACTGCCGACCGGGTAGCGGCCGCGTTCGTGCGGGGGCCGGAGCCGCCAGGCCGACGCCCCCTCGCAGGCAATCGCGCCATCCGGACCAAGGGTCACGACAACCCGCCCGGCGCCCCGTCCGAGCAGGAGCCGAGCCGCGCGCAATGCCTCATCGGGTCCGGTCGCGTGGCCGGGGGTCCCGCCGGCGACCTCGATCGCCTCGGCAGCGTTGACCTTGACCACGGTCGGTTGCTCGGCGAGCGCGGCCTCGAGCGGCGGGCCATGGCTATCGACGATCGTGCTGACCGGTCCACCGGGCGCCTTGCGGGCGAGCCGGACGATCCGCGCATAGCCATCCGGGGGCGCTCCCGGGGGCAGGCTGCCCGAGCAGACGACGGCCCCCACGTCGCCCAGCTCGAGTTGACCGGCAAGGGCCTCCTCGAGGGCCGGCCACGCGGTCGGCTGGATTGCCTGCCCGGGCTCGTAGAACTCAGTGAGGCGGCCGGTCGATCGGTCCAGGGCCGACAGGCAGGTCCGGGTCTCGCCGGCGCCCGGCTCGCGGACGGCCACGGCGTCGATGCCCAGGGCGGCGAGGCGCTCGGCAATCCAGTCGCCGGCTCGGCCGGCGAGGATGGCGAGGGCCGTCACCTGCCCGCCGAGGGTGAACGCGGCGCGCGCGGCGTTCAGGCCCTTGCCGCCCGGCTGGACCACGACGAGGTCGGGTCGATTGATCGCACCCAGCACGATCGAGTCGAGCTCGACCAGGCGGTCGATCGACGGATTGGCCGCGATGAAGACGACCCGTCGACGGGCGGGCGTCGGTGTCACCGGCCGGTCCATTCAGCCCGTACGGCGATCGCCTGGTCATGGGTCGGCTGGCCATCGACCCCGCCGAACTGTTGGGTCGAGAGCGCCCCACATACGACCCCGAGGTGCAGGGCGTCCTCGATCGAACCACCGTCGAGCCATGCCCGCAGGAACCCGGCGTCGAACGAATCGCCTGCACCGGTCGTGTCGACCGGGCTGACCAGCAGGGCCGGGACGTGGACGAGCCGCCCATCAGGCCCAACCGCGAGCGCACCCCGGGATCCGAGCTTGACGGCCACGATCGGGCCACCGTTGGAGCGACCACTGGCGCCGATCCGGGCCAGCTCCCGGGCGGCGTCCTCCACGTCGTCGCGCCGCGCGATCCGGCAGGCCTCGGCCTCATTGGGCAGGAAGACGTCGGCTGCCCGAAGCATCTCCACGACCCCGCCGTCCCACTGGCCGGTCGGGTCCCAGTTGGTATCGAACGAGGTCGTGATCCCGCGTGAGCGGGCCTCCGCCAGGAACGCCGGGAGTCGCTCCCGGCTCGTGTCCTGCAGGAAGAAGCAGCTCGAGTGGACGTGGCGTGCCCGACCGAGCATGGCCTCCGGCACGGCGTCGACGTCCATCGCACCGATCGTGCCCATCGCGGTGAGGATCGCTCGATCCCGGCCGTTGGTCAGGATGACGGTCGCGCCGGTCGGGCGCTCGCGGTCCACCGTGCACGCGGATACATCGATCCCGCGGGCCACCATGGACTCGAGCATGAATCGTCCGAGCGGGTCGTCCCCGACCACGCCGACGAAGGCGATCCGCAGGCCGAGGCGGGCCGCGCCGCAGGCGAAGATGGCCGAGGAGCTGCCGATCGTCAGTCCGATCGAACCCACCAGCCGTTCGACCTCGCCGAAGACCGGCACCGGGTCTGGGTCGGCGACGACGATATCCGGGTTGATCTCGCCGATGACGAGGATGTCGATGTCGGTGGCCGGCCGGGTCACGATTGAGCCACCGGGGCGAGGCGCAGGATTCGCAGCGCGTTCTCCCGGTACACCTTGCGCAGGACGTCGTCGGGCAGGCCGATGCCGTGGATCTGCCAGCGGCCCTGGCTGGGTACGGGCTCGATCCCGTAGTCGAATGATTCATCGAACGTCTCGAGGAAGCGGAAGTGGAGCCGGTAGATCGCGGGGTCCGGCGCCATGTCCACGCCGAACAGGATCCGGTCGGCGTAGCGGAGCATGAACGCCCGGGTGGTGTACGGCTGACGACCGAGCTCGCCCAGCCGGGCGGCGAGGTCGATCGACAGGTTGGGGTTGGCGTCGAGGAGGCGCCCCACCAGGTCGAGATCCTCCGCGGCGCAGCCGACGTGCGCGCCGACGAAGGTGGTCGCGGGGTGCCGCGCGACGAGCCGCCCGAAGGCGGCCAGCAGCGTGTCGAATGGGGGATAGCCCGGGCCCTCGGGTCGGTCGACCGGCCTGGTTGGCCAGAAATGCCAGTCCGGGTGTTCGCGGAGCTCCTCCCAGCGCTCGTTCCCCGCGTCGAGTGGCTCGAAGAACGCGACCGGATCGGCGATATGGATCACGACCGGCAGGTCGAGCTCGGCGGCCGTCGCCCAGAGCGGATCGAGCCGGGCATCGTCGACGGCCACCAGGCGGCCCGCCGGGTCGGTCGCGTGGAGGCCGAGATGCTTCCAGACCTTCAAGCCGCGCGCGCCGCGGGCGGCCGAATCGCGCAGGCGCCGGGCCTCCGACGCGCCGAAGGCCGGATCCGCCGCCCAGCTGGCATAGTCGAGACCGGCGAAGACTACGACCCGGTCAGCGGCAGTGTGCCAGTGCTCGATCTCGTCCGAAAGACGATTGCCCTGGCCTCCGTCGAGATCCACGAGGGTCTCAATCCCGGCCTCATCGAGGACGTCGATCAACTCGGCCGGCGATCGCCCCGGCCAGTCACCGCCAAAGGCGGACCCAAGGTGATTGTGGGCGTCGATCGCGGGAAACCGTGGCCGGTCGACAAGATGGGCGGGCACCCGCAGCGACGAGCGCGGTCGGAAGTCGGCCAGGCGGAGGTCTCCATCGGTCATGGTGGGTCAAGGATGACGACCTGGTCCAGGTGGCGTGGTGCATCGGGATCGCAGCCGCGGGTCAGGGCCAGGCTCAGGGCGAGGGCGTGGGCCGGGTGGACGAGGAGTGGCAGGCGGGCCGTGGGGTGGAGCCCGCCGCCGATCAGGCTCACCTCGCCGGGCGCGCCCCGGGCTTCGTCCGCCTCTCGCGCCACTACCCACGTCTCGGCGCCGAAGGCGGCCGCCTCGGCCACGACTCGAACCTCGTCATTCGCTCCCGGGCCGCCGATCAGCCCGACGACGAGGACGCCTGGCTCGGACACCGAGATCGGGCCGTGGCGGAACTCGAGCGGTTCATAGACGCAGGTCGAGACCTGGCTCGTCTCGGTCAGCTTGAGTCCCCATTCGGTCGCGATGCCGAATGCCGGGCCGCCGCCGAGGATGACGATCCGGCTCCAGTCGGTTGCCCCCAGGCGCCGGCCGACCGCCGCCGCCGCCGCTGCCTCGGGCCAGTGGTCTGCAGCGGCACGGGCCAGGTCGGCCGCCAGGGCGCGGTCCCCGGCGACCGTGGCGATGACTCCCAGGAGCAGGGCCAGCATGCTGGCAAACGATCGGGTCATGACGATCGCAGCCTCGTCGCCGGCCGGCGAGACCAGGGTGACGTCCGTGCTGCTCGCGAGCGGACTGCCGGCCCGGCAGGTGACCGCGATGGTGGGATGACCAAGGGCGCGCGCCCGCTCAGCCACGGCGACCGCCTCGGAGGTTGAGCCGGACCTTGAGATGACGACGACCGGCTCGGCAGCCGGGTTGGCGCCGACGAAGACGCCGGCCGGGCGGAGCAGGATCTCGGACAGTGGAGCCGCCACGAACGGCCGATGGGTCGCCTCGCGGGCGGCCGCTGCGGCCACCAGGGCCAGGTAGTACGAGGAGCCGGCCCCCGTGAGCACGATCCGCTCGGCGCCGGCCAGCAGGTCGAGCGCTGTCCCCTGGGCGGACCGAGCCGCCTCCACGGCTGCTGCGATCGCCTGGCCGGATGTCGACGCTTCGCGCCACGTGAGCAGGTGGTCGAGGGACGCCGGGCCGGCCCCGTTCGGATGGGTCATCGGTCGCGCAGCTCGACCGAGTAGCGGTACCGGTCGCCCCGGAGCGTGGACCGGCAGAACTCGATCGGGAGATCGTCCTGGTCGAACGCGACCCGCTCGATGCGCAGGGCCGGCTCGCCCCGGCGCTTGCCCAGCAGGGCCGCTTCGTCGGCGGTCACCAGGACCGGCTCGAATGTCTCGCGGGCCCGGGTCGCCCGGCAACCGTAGGCGCTGTTGAGCGTGTCGTACAGGCGAACCTGACTGAAGTCGACCGTATCCAGGCCCGGGAAGCGGGCTTCGGGCAGGTAGCTCGTCTCCACGACGAGCGGATCGTCGCCGGCCAGCCGAAGCCTGCGCAGGGCCACGACCGGTGTGCCTGGTTGAAGCCCGAGGGCGGCGGCAACAACCTCGTCGGCCGGCTCGATGCCCAGGCCCAGGACCCGGGTGCCCGGCCGCAGGCCATGCCGCTCGATCTCCCGGCTGAACGAGTAGAAGCCGCCGATCGTGTGCTCGAAACGGCGCTGGGTGACGTATGTGCCGAGGCCGCGCCGGATCTCGAGGAGATCCTCGGCCACGAGGTCGCGGAGCGCCTGCCGGACGGTCGCCCGGCTGACCCCGTAGCGATCCATCAGCTCGATCTCGGTCTCAACCTGCGCACCTGGCCCGAGCTGACCAGAGCGGATCCGATCGCGAACGTCTGCCTCGATCCGACGGTAGAGCGGCAGCCCGGGAGCGGTCACGGCACTCATCCCTTGATCCCACTCATGGCGATGCCACGCACGAAATGGCGCTGGGCGGCGACGAACAGGATGATCATCGGGACGACGCTGACGAGCGCGCCGGCCATCAGCAACGGCCACTTCCCCACGTACTGGCCCTGGAACAAAGCAAGGCCGGCGGTGAGCGTGAAGCTCGAGATGTCGCGCAGGTAGATGATCGGATCGATCAGGTCGTTCCAGGTCCACATGAAGGTGAAGATCGCCAGGGTGGCCAGGGCGGGCTTGGCCAGCGGCAGGTAGATGTAGCGGTAGATGTGCCACGGATTCGCCCCGTCCACCCGGGCGGCATCGGCCAGCTCATGGGGGATGGCCAGGAAGAACTGGCGGAGCAGGAACGTCCCGAAGGCCCCACCCAGGAAGGCCCCGACCCACAGCGGCTCCTGCGTCCCGATCCAGTTGCCGCTCGCGCTGAACGGGTGCGGCAGGAGCCGGTAGAGCACGAAGTTCGGAATCAGGACGACCTGGAACGGGATGATCAGGGTGATCAGGAGCAGCGCGAACAGGGGCTCGCGGAAGCGGAACCGGAGGACGGCGAAGGCATACGCCGCCATCGAGCAACTGACCAGCGCGCCGACGGTGTTGAGCAGGGCCAGCTTGGCCGAGTTGAAGAAGAAGGTTGCGAACGGCAGGGCGTTCCACATGTCCGGGTAGTTCTGCCACTGCGGGCTGGCCGGCAGCAGGCTTGGCGGCGTGGCGAAGACCTCGGCTCGTGTCTTGAGCGAGGTCGAGATCATCCACAGGAATGGGACCATCATCAGGATGCCCCCGCCGATCAGCAGGCCGATCAGGAGCGCCTTCCTGATCGTCCGCCGATGGTGCGTCGGTGGCCGCGGCCGGGTCGCCGCGGCCCGGGCGCTGGTCCTCGCTGGCGTGGTCATTGGTAATGCACCCAGCGGCCCTGCAGCTTGAAATAGACGGCGGTAAAGGCAGCGACGATGAGGAACAGGACCCACGAGGCGGCGCTGGCGTAGCCCATCTTGAAGAACTTGAAGCCGTTCTCGTAGATGAAGTAGACGACGGTGATCGTCGCGTCGGTCGGCCGGGGGCGCTCCAGGACGAAGATCTGGTCGAAGACCTGGAAGCTGTCGATCAGGGCCAGGACGCCGGTGAAGAAGATGCTCGGGGTCAGGAGCGGCAGGAGGATATGCCGGAAGCGGGCGGTCCGGCCGGCGCCGTCGACACTGGCCGCATCGAGGAGCTCTTCCGGGATCGCCTGCAGGCCGGCCAGGAAGATGATCACGTTGACGCCCAGGCCCTGCCAGATCGACATCGCGACGATGGACGGCATGGCCAGGGTTGGGTCGCTCAGCCAGTTCTGGGCAGGGATCCCGAACAGCCCGAGCGCCTGGTTGAGCAGGCCCTGATCCGGGCTGTAGATCCATTGCCAGACCAGCGCGATGGCGATGGTCGACGTGACGACCGGCAGGAAGTAGGCGGTCCGAATCCAGGCGATCCCCCGGATCCGCTGGTTGAGCGCGAGGGCGACGCCGAGGGCGATGGACAGGCCGAGGGGCACCGAGACGGCCGTATAGAAGAAGGTGTTCCGAAGCGCCTTCAGGAAACGGTCATCGGTCACGAGGCCCGCGAAGTTGTCCAGCCCGACAAAGGTCGGCGCCCTGAGCAGGTCCCACTTGGTCAGGGCGATTCCCAGGGTGGCGATGATCGGCCCGGCCGACAGGACGGCGAGGCCGATCAGCGTCGGGGCGAGGACGAGCCAGGCCCAGCGGGCTTCGCCGGCCATTGGGCCGCTCCGCCGGGAGGCGGACCGGCCAAGCCCGGTCATCAGCCGCTCCTGCTCGATTGGTCGCCGGTCACTGGCTGGCGAGGATGCCGTCGAGTTTGGTCAGCACGGCGTCGATCGCCTGGCGGGCCGTCTCGTTCTGGGCGTTGAAGACCTTCGCGTCGAGCTCGGTCTGGAGCGCGGTCGTCCAGTCGTTGAAGCCCTTGAACGACGGCTTGATGTGGGCGTAGGCGAGGGCGTCGGCGAGGACCTTCGCCCCTTCGAATGAGCTGGCAAACGGTCCGCTAAGCACCGCCTTGTTGGCCGGCATCGACGCCTTGAGCTCCATCAACTTGGTCTGGGCCGCTGGGCTGGCCAGGTACTTGACGAACTCCCAGGCCGCGGCCGGGTTCTTCGTCCCCTGGAATATGACCGTTCCCGTTGGATTGATCGAGGTAAACCGGCCGGCCGGACCCTTGGGCAGCGGCGCGATCCCGAAGTTGATGCCGGCGGCCAGGTGGGTGGCCACCAGCCAGGAGCCGTTCGCCTCCATCGCCGCCTGCCCCTGCTCGAACGCGTCGCCCTTGTCGGCGCCCACGGCCGGGTTCTCCATGATCTGGTCTTTCCAGATGATGTCCTGCAGGAACTGCAGGCCACCGACCGCCTGGTCGCTGCCTAGGAGGGTGGTCTTGTGATCGGCCGAGAGGATCTCGCCGCCGTTCTGCCAGACCAGCGAGGACCAGTAGTTCTCCATGTCCGACGTCTCGGTGTAGAAGCCCCACTGGCTGACCTTGCCATTGGCTGACTTCAGGGTGAGTTGCTTGCCCACATCGACGAGCTTCGCCCAGTCCCAGGTGTCATCCGGATACGGGATGCCGGCCGTGTCGAACATCTTCTTGTTGTAGAAGAGGGCGATGACGTTGAGGTCGCGGGGCAGGCCGAACTGGCCACCGCCGGCCGTCTTGAAGTCACCGACGGCCTGGTCGGCCAGCTGGCTCAGGTCATAACCGGACCGGTCGATATAGGGCTTGAGGTCGAGCAGGACGCCGCGCGACTGGTAGTCCGGGAAGAGCGGCCCGTCCATCGCAAAGACGTCGGGCGCATCACCGCCGGCGATCCCGGTCTGGAGCTTGTCCCAGTAGGTGTCCCAGTCCGAGACGGTCACCTTGACGGTGATCTTGGGATTGGCGACGTGGAAAGCATCCACGACGGCCTGCTGGTTCTTGATCTCGGACGGGTCGCCCCAGATCGAGTAGGTGATCGTGGCGGCCGGCCCGGTGTACCCGGCGTCGGATGGAGCCGGGCTTGCCGACGCGGGGACAGAGGCGGAAGACGACGCCGCCGCGCTGCTCGGCGGGGCCGATGCGGCCGCACTGGGCACGGCCGTTGCGCCGCTGCCGCAGGCACCCGCCAGGAGCGCGGTCGCGGCCGCGAAGGCAATGAGGCGGCGGCCCAGCAGGCCTGCCGGACCGGTTGGTTCGCGGGTCATGGCTGCTTCTCCTTCATCTCGATCTCGTTGGTCGCTCTGCATCGTTCAGTCGCTGGCCCTGCCGCCGAGCCAGGCCGGCAGCCATTCCGCCTCGGCCTCGATCATCGCGTCGGTCAGACGCCAGGTATCGTCGAGAGTGAGGTGGCTCTGCACGATCGGGTCGGTCATGACGGCGTGCCGGATCGCTACGGCGTCGTGTTCGAGGGCGGCCCGCACGGTGAGTGCCTGCATGTCGACGGCGCCCCGGATATACGCCGCGAGCTGGTCGGGCAGGGGACCCATCGTCTGTGGATGGATGCCCGCTCCATCGACGACACAGGGGACCTCGACGCAGGCGCCGCGATCGAGGTTGGCGATCAGGCCGGCATCGTTCATCACGTTGGCGACGATCCGGGCCGGTGCGCTGGTCGAGATCGCCTCGGCGATCGTAGCCGCGTACTCCCCGCTTCGTTCGATCTCGAAGGGCTCGCCCGCGTCGAGCTTGCGCTTGGTCTCGCCGTACTCGGCGACGTTGGCGGCAACCCGGCTGAGGTACTCGCCAATCGCCACGTTGAAGTGCTCAACGGTATCGCCGCCGGCATCCCGTTTGCCGATGAACCATGGGTTGTACTCGGCGGCCTGCTCGGATGATTCCGTCGGGTAGTAGCCCAGCCGGCGGAACAGCTCGGCCCTGACGAGGTCTCCTGCGGGAACGCCGCCACGATCGACCAGCGCGCGCAGATCCGGGTACAGGTCGCGGCCGTGGTGCTCGAGGCGCAGGATGAAGGCAAGGTGGTTGACCCCGGCCGACTCCGCCTCGATCTCGGCGGGCGGGATCCCGAGGTAGCCGGCGAGCGTGTCGATGGTCCAGTAGACGGAGTGACACAGGCCCACGGCCTTGATCGAGCTCGCCTGGGCGACGCTGCGCATGACCGTGGACATCGGGTTCGTGTAGTTGAGGAACCAGGCGTCCGGGCAGACCGCCTCCATGTCCCGGGCGATGCCGAGCACGACCGGGATCGTGCGCAGCGCCCGGAAGACGCCACCGACGCCGATCGTGTCTGCGATCGTGTAGCGCAGGCCGAACCGGGCGGGCACGTCGAAATCGAGCTGGGTGGCTCGTGCGCCGCCGACCTGGATCGTGTCGACGACGAAGTCCGCCCCCTGGAGGGCCGTGCGCCGGTCCAGGTGGGCCGTGATCCTGGGCTCGGCTCCGAGGGCGGCGGCGGTCCAGTTGGCCATCCGCTCGCCGGTCTTGAGCCGATCCGGATCAATGTCGTGGAGCACGATTTCAGCACCGCGCAGTGCCGGGCTGGTGAGGATGTCACCGAGCAGGTTTCTGGTGAATTCGACGCTGCCTGCACCAACGAGAACGATCCGTGGCATGGACGATTCCCCAGCTTGACGCGGTGAGGTACGGACGTACGGACGTCCGGATGCCTACGGTACCTTCTCGCCAGCCGGGTTGCAAGTGCGAGATTTGAGCCGCTGTTCCCTACGGTTCTCGACTGCCGAGTCCCTTCCGAAGCGGCCGCATGGATCCCGCCGCGATCGCGCTGACGACCAAGACGCCCGTGAGTGCCAGCGTGCCGCTGACGAGGAGCGCGCCGGCAGCGACCAGGCCGTCGAACCGCAGCGGCAGGCCGATCGCCAGCGCCGCGGTCCCGGCGTTGGCGATGACCAGGCGCACGAGCGAGGCCCGGCCCAGGATCCTCCGCTGGCGGGTATGGGCTGCGGGATCGCCCGGCCCCACGGCCGGCACGAGGTGGGTGGCTGAGGCAAGGATCGCCATGCCGACCCAGCCGGCGGCAAACGGCCCGATGACCGCCTCGAGCTGCCAGCTCACTGGCGACGCTCCAAACACCAGCAGCCGCCCGACCGCGATACCGATACCGATCTCGAACCAGCCGATCGCCGAGATCATCGAGATGGTCGCAAAGCGGTGCCAGCCGGGATCAGTCGTCCAGTGGCCCTTCGTCTGCCAGACCGCCCAGGCGTACAAAGCGAGGGCGATCGCCCCGGCCTCTACC
>JBBRIM010000094.1:0-10295 GCA_038221095.1 Candidatus Limnocylindrales bacterium | reverse complement strand
CGAATTGGCGGACCCGACCGGGTCCCTGGCTGCGCTAGACTCGCAGGCGTGAGCCACCCTGCCCTGGGGCTGCCGCCCCTCGACCACACGGCCGGATTGCCGGCCGCCGCTGCCCGACTGCTGGCAGCCCGTGATCGACTCGGCGCGCGCAGCCTCGAGATTGCGATCGGGCTGGACCCGACGATCCCCGAGCGTAACGACGAGGATGGCGTCCGCCTGCTCCTGCGCGACACGGAGGTCCTGATCGACGAGGTGGCGACGGCCATCGCCACGGGCGACGTGGCTGCGATCACCTCGTGGGCCGAGCAGGCCTCCGTCATCTACCGCCGCCGGCGAGTTCCGATGGACAACCTCATCGCCCTGTGCGAGGGCCTGCGCGAGGCGAGCCTGGCCGTCCTGGCACCAGCCGAGCGTGGGCCGGCCAATGCGGCCCTCGACGCGGCGATCGAGCGCTTCCGCTGGCAGCGGCGGCTGGCCGGCGATGCCCGCAAGCGCAACCGGCTGCTCCAATTGCTCTATAAGGGCGCCTGAGCGATGACCGTCAAATGGGTCAAGACGGACCCGCTGGTGATGAATGGCGAACCGTTCTGCTACGGCAGCCGCCTGACGGTCCGCCAGCTCCTCGAGTTGCGCCGCAACGGTTACACCTTGACCAGGCTCCTGACCGAGCACCCCGAGCTTCGCACGATGGGCATCGCCAGCGCCTTTGTCTTCGCGGCCGAGCATCGCCAGCGCTACAGCGACTTCTTCGAGGCGGACGGATCGTTGGCGGGACCGGGCTACAGCCCAGCCGAGGCCGAGCTGCTGCCCGAGCACTTGCGGGTGGCGGGCATCGTGGTCGAACCGACGGGCACCCCCGCCGACCCGCCGGCCTGATCCCGGCCGGCTGTCCCGAGCCCGGGATTTCCGAGTGATCTGGTAGGATTTCGTCATGACCGACGAAGCGACCACCGCCACGACCGAAACCGGCCCCCCGGCCGCCACCGCCGATCCGGCCGGCCCGGCCCCGTTCGATGCCGAGCGCCGGGCAACCGAGCTGGCGATCCTCGATGCGCTGCGGGCCGTGGTCGACCCTGAGATCGGGATGAACGTGGTCGAGCTAGCCCTCATTCGCCAGATCCTGCTCGGCCCGGACTCGACCGAGATCAAGATGATCCTGACCACGCCGTTCTGCCCCTACGCCGGCTCGATGATCCAGCAGGTCAAGGAACAGGCTGAAACGGTGGTCGAGCACGACGTCAAGGTGACCCTCCTGGCCGAGCGTTGGGACCCGCGCGATGCTGGCCTGATGTGGTGAACCGCTAACCGCCATGGATCGAATCGACTCGGTGGTCAGCACCGGTCGCGGTGACGACGGCACGACGGGCCTGCTCTACGGCGGCCCCCGGATCTCGAAGGACGACCCTCGGACCGAGGCCTACGGCACGGTCGACGAAGCAGTCGCGGCGCTCGGCCTGGCTCGTGCCGAGCTTGGGCTCAAGAGCCAGTACGGCACCCTGAACCCGGCGCTCGCCCCGCTGGCCGAGCTGGTCCTGCGGCTCCAGCGCGAACTGTTCGTTGTGGGGGCCGAGCTGGCGACCACACCAGATGCGCTGGCCCGCCTCGAGGATGACCGGACCAAGGTGTCGGCGGCGATGGTCGAGGGCCTGACCGCCCTAGTCATCGAGTTCGAGCACCGGATCGAGATGCCCCGCGAGTTCGTGATCCCCGGCGAGACCCGGACGAGCGCGGCCCTCGAGCTCGCCCGCACGATCATCAGGCGGGCCGAGCGCCGAGCGGTGAGCCTCAGGAGCGCCGGATTGCTTCCTGGCGAGCACCTGCTACCGTATTTGAACCGGCTCGCGGATCTCGTCTGGATCCTCGCCCGGGTGGCCGAACAGGCCGAATCGCGGACCAGCACACCAGCCCGAATCTCGACCCGCCGGCCGACCAAGCCGGCAGCGGCTTCCGGAGTAGCCCCACAGGAGCAGGGATCACAGCCATGAATGCATTTCAGTCACCATCCCAGCTCGGCGTTCGGCCGACAGCCCGGCTTGCCAATGGGCTCGTCACCCAGGCCCTCGGCTGGATGTTCGCCGGCCTGGCGATCACCGCCGCCGTATCGTGGCTGGTCGCGAGCAACGCCAGCCTCGCCGCCTCCGCACGCTCGCTGGCCCTGCCCGCGATCATTCTCCAATTCGTCCTGGTCATCGGGATCAGCGCCGGGATCAACCGGCTATCGGCGAGCGCGGCCCTCGGCCTGTTCTTCGTCTACGCAGCCCTGACCGGTTTCGTCTTTTCGATCCTGTTTGCCGCCTATAGCATCGGCACCGTCACGCTGGCCTTCACCAGCGCCTCGGCGATGTTCGGCGCCTCGGCTCTGTTCGGGTTCGTGACTCAGCGTGACCTGAGCGTCTTTGCCCGGTTCTTCCTGATGGCCCTGATCGGGATCATCGTGACAACCGTGCTGAACGTCCTGTTCTTCCACAGCACGTCGCTGAACCTGCTCGTGTCGTACCTCGGCGTTGCCCTGTTCGCGGGAATCACGGCCTGGGATATCCAGCGAATCAAGAACGGCACGTTCGCGGCGATGCTCGGCTCGATGGAGAAGGCGTCGGTGATCGGGGCCCTCCACCTGTACCTCGACTTCATCAACATGTTCCTGTTCCTCCTCCGGATCTTCGGCGGCAATCGCCGCTAGCCGGGCGCGGAGGTGGTCCTGCCCGTTCCGCCTCGGCTGACCGTCGCACTCACCTTCGACCACGACGCGATCTCGTCCGAGGTCGACCGGGACGATGGCCCGGTGCTCCGCTCGCGGGGCGAGTTCGGGCCACGGGTTGGTGTCCCGCGGGTCCTCCGACTGCTCGAACGCGAGCAGATCCCCGCCACCTGGTTCGTGCCCGGCCATACGATCGTGACCTTCCCCGAGAGCGTTGCCGCGATCGTTGCCGGCGGCCACGAGCTGGGCTGTCACGCCTGGGCCCACGAAGACCTTGCCAACCATCCGGCTGACGAGCGGGCGATCCTCGAACGATCGGTGGAGGTGCTCCGGCGGGTGACCGGCGGCAGCGGCCCACGCGGCTTCCGTGCGCCCTACTGGTCGCTCGGTCCGCGGACCCTGGCCCATGTTGCTGAACTCGGGTTCAGCTACGACTCGTCGCTGATGGCCGACGATGTCCACCCGTACCGCGTCCCGGTCGATGAGCGCCACGACCGGGCCGGCTCGGATCTCGGCCGGCCGGGGCCGCTGGTCGAGATCCCGGTCAGCTGGGCGCTCGACGACTGGCCTCATTTCGAGCCCGGAGTGCAGGGCGTCGGGCCGCTCAGTGCACCGTCGAAGGTCCTCGAGATCTGGGAGGGCGAGCTGCGCTACGCCTGGGCCAATGAACCGGGCGGCGTGCTCACGATCACGATGCACCCGGAGGCGATCGGCCGCGGCCACCGCCTCGCGATGCTGGAGCGCTTCATCGCGATCGCCCGGGCACTCGATGGCGTGGTCTTCGAACGGCTCGACACGGTCGTCGATCGCTGGCTCGAGAAGAACCCCGTCGTCGTCCCGGCCTGATCAGAATGGAGCCGCGACCTGGCCGGCAGCCGCGCCCTGGCCGGTGGCCTCGCCGGCCGGCTCGTCGGACCGGGCCATTCCGGTGTCGAGCATCTCTGCCAGCTCGGTCGCGGGGAGCGGATGAGCGAAGAAGTAGCCCTGGCCCCGGTCGCAGGCCAGGTTGCGCAGCCAGTCGCGCTGTTCGGCGGTTTCGATCCCCTCGGCGGTGACCTCGATCCCCAGACCGTGGGCGAGCGCGACCACCGCCTGGATGATCGGCAGATTGGCGTCATCGTCGGCCAGCCCGGCCACGAACGAGCGATCGATCTTGATCGTGTCCAGGGGCAGTCGCTTCAGGTAGGCCAGCGATGAATAGCCCGTCCCGAAGTCGTCGAGGACGATCTTGACCCCGATCTCGCGCAGCGCCCGGAGCGTCCCGATCGCCTGCTCGGAGTTGTCCATCGCAACAGACTCGGTGATCTCGAGTTCAAGGCTCGACGGCGGCAGGCCCGTCGCGGCCAGGATCGAGCGGATCTGCTCCCCGAGATCCACCTGGGCGAACTGGCGGGCCGACAGGTTGACGCTCATCATCGGCCGGACATCGGGAAACGCCAGGTGCCAGGCCTGTGCCTGGCGACAGGCCGTCTCGAGGACCCAGCGGCCGATCGGCAGGATCTGGCCGGTCTCCTCGGCCAGCGGGATGAACGAAAGTGGCGGGACCAGGCCACGCCTGGGGTGCTGCCAGCGGACGAGCGCCTCGAAGCCGACGACCCGGCTCGTCCCAAGGTCGACCAATGGCTGATAGTGGAGGACGAGCTCGTCACGCTCGATGGCCCGGCGCAGGTCGTTCTCGAAGTCGAGCCGCTCCAGCGTCGCGCTGTTCATCCCCGGCTCGAAGACGGCCCGGTGGGTGGTCCGATCGGCCTTGGCCCGGTTGAGCGCGATCTCGGCATCCCGCAACAGGTCGCCCGGATCGGCCAACCCCGGCGCGCCGATGACGATGCCCATGCTGATGCTCACGAACACGTCCCGCCCGTCGACGTGGAAGGGAGCCCGCAGCGCGGCGTCGAGGCCCTCGGCCAGTTCGCGGACCTCGTCGGCCGAGGTGATCCCGTCGAGCATGACCGCGAACTGGTCGCCCCCGAAGCGGGCCACGGTATCGCCCGCCCGGAGCGCGCCGCCCAATCGCCGCCCGACCTCGCCCAGGATCAGGTCTCCGGCCGCATGGCCAAGACTCTCGTTGACCACAGCGAATCGATTGAGGTCGAGCAGCACCACGGCGACGGGGTTGTTGTTGTTGTTGAGCCGCGTCGAGGCCAGTGAATGGCGACAGCGGTCGAGGAAGAGGGCCCGATTGGGCAGGCCCGTGACCGGGTCGTAGAACGAGCGCCGGCTGATCTCCTCCTCGAACGCCCGGCGTTCGCGCAGGTCGCGGACGGAGACAACGCCGGCCGGCGGGCCGTCACCCCAGGGGATGTCGCGCCAGATCACCTCGACCGGAATCACCGTGCCGTCGGCGGCGATTGCGGTCGCCTCGAACGGAGCGAGCGACTGGGGTGAGTAGCCGGCAATGCGCTCGCGGGTCTCGGGCGCCGCGAAGTCCAGGAGCGATCGACCGATCATCTCCGGGGCGGGATAACCGAGCAGCCGGCAGAAGGCATCGTTGACCTCGACAATCACGCCCTCGCGGTGGATGGCAACTGCCTCGGTCGTCGCGTCGGACAGGCGTCGAAAGCGCTCCTCGCTCTGGCGCAGCGCCTCTTCGGCCGAGGCTCGCTCCAGGACATGGTGCTGGGCCGTCTCGAACAGGCGGGCATTATCCATTGCGATCGAGGCCAGCTGGGCGAACCGGCCGAGAACGGCAATCTCGCGCTCGCCGTATTGCCGGAGGGGCGTTCCTGAACACAGGCCGAGAACGCCGATCACCACCCCTCCAGAGGTCAGGGGCACCCCGATCACCGAGCCGAAGACGCCGACCGGCATGTCGGCCGAGCGGTGCTCCCAGGCGTCGTAGTCGCCCACGGCCATCGGGCGGCCGGTCTGCCAGACCATTCCGCCCACGCCGACCCCTCGGGCCAGGCGGAAGCCCAGCCAGGTGGCGAAGATGCCGGTGCCGACGGTGACCACAAGATCGTCGGCGACCGGATCGACCAGATACAGGTAGCCGCTGTTCGCGTCCAGCAGGGCGGCCGCGCGCTTGACCATCGTCTCGACCAGTTCCGTCGGTTCGAGCCGGTCCATCAGGGTGATCGCCGTGTCGTGCAGGGCGCTGAAATAGGCTTCCCGGGCAAGCGCCGCCTCCACGTTGTCGCGGGCTGTGCTCGGTTTCGAGAGGAACAGCTGGGCGTCGGCCGCCGCGATCAGTTCCGCCTTGGTCCGGCCGTCGGCCGGGAAGCAGGCGATCCCGACGGTCACCGTGACCGGCGCCCGGTGCCGGTCGGTCAGAGCCGCGACCTCGCGTTTGATCCGCGCGGCAACCTCCTCCGCGCCGAGCCTCGTCGTCGGGCTGACGATGACCGCGAACTCGTCGCCGCCGTAGCGGTAGGCCCGATCCCCGTCCCGGACCGACAGCCGGATCGCGTCGGCGATCTCCCGGAGCAGGGCGTCACCGGCGGGGTGGCCCTGCGTGTCGTTGAAGCGCTTGAAGGCATCGAGGTCGAGCATCAGTACCGCCAGCGGCTCGGCGGCTGGGACCTCGAGGGCCAGGCCAAGGTCGCGCTGGAAGGCACCGTGATTGCCGAGTCCGGTGAGCGAATCGTGGTCCGCCCGAACCTTCATGGCCAGGTGCGCTTCGGCGTTCTGGAGCGCGACCGAGGCCTGCCCGCCGAAGAGCTGGGTGAGCTCGAACTCGTACTCGGTGAAATGCGACTCGGCCGCGCCCATCCGTGCGACGTTCAGCGTGCCGATCACCTCGCCGCCCACCTGGAGCGGCACGATCAGCATCGATTCCGGCTCGATCGGCGTACCTGGGATCTGGATCGAACGAGGATCCTCGAGCGCGTCGTTGCACAGGACTGCCTCGCGATGGTCGATCGCCCAGCCGGTCAGGCCCGTCCCGAGCGGCATCTCCTGGCGCAGGATCACCTCGGCGAACCGGTCGCGAGCGATGACCGCCCAGCGCCGGCCGGTGGCTCGATCGACCCGGTAGATCGTCAGCGCGTCGTAGCTGACCACTTCCTTGAGCAGGTCGGCGATCCGATCGAGTACGGCCACGGGGTCGAGGGTCGACAGCAGTTCGGTGTTCACGTCGAGCAGCCGACGCTGACCGGCCAGGCGGAGCTCGAGCTCGGACTGCTGGCGACGGACGCGTTCGGCGTTGTCGGCGTTGACCAGGGCCTGGGCGGCGTGCCCGGCGAAGATCGACAGGGTCGCCTCGTGGTCCGCGCTGAACCGGTTTCGACCGAGCTTGGACAGCACGATCACGCCTTCGACCCGGTCGTCGTAGGTGACCGGCACCAGGAGCATCGATTCGGGTCCATCGGGCGGCCCGACCACCATCCGGCGCGGGTCGGCCTCGGCATCGGGCACGATGAGGGATTGGTTGTGCGCGGCCACCCAGCCGGTCAGCCCCTCGCCGATCCGGCAGCGGAGCATTTCCGGCCTGACCGCAGGGACGCCCATGAAGGTCCCCTGGAAGGCGATCGGATTGCACACGCCGCGCTCGTGGTCGACCCGGTAGAAACGGATGTTGTCGAAGTCGATCAGGTGGCGCGTCTCGGCCACGATCGCCTCGCCGATGGCCGGCACGTCGTTGAGCCGGTTCAATCGTGCACCCAGGTCCTGGATTGCCCGCAGCCTGGCGGCCAGGTCGCGCGTCTCGGCCCATAGCCGGGCGTTGGCGATCGCCGATGCGACCTGATCGGCGAACGCACGGGCGAGTTCGAGCTCCTCGCCCGGCCAGGACCGCTCGGTCTCGTGGTAGACGGTGAGGACCCCGAGGGCCAGCTCGCCGAAGACGATCGGGACGAAGCAGGCCGTCCGGATTCCGTCGCGCAGGTAGGCCGCCCGGACCGCCGGGCTCCCGCCGGCCTCGGCGGGGTTCGCCAGCACCTCGATCTGGCGGCTGCGAACGCAACGGCCGAGGGGCTCGTCATCGAGGGCGGTGGTTCGCGTGGTGGCCTCGCGCAGAGCGGGGCTCAAGGCGCGATGAGCCGCCAGTCGGAACGGTTGGGGCAGGTCGCCATCGAACAGCCAGAGGGCCACTGGATGAGCCGAGAAGAGCGCAGCCGAGGCGTCGATCACGTCGGCCAGGATCGTTTCGATATCGGTCCGCCCCGAGACCTCGCCGGCGATTCGCCTGAGGGCGTCGCCCCGGCCGCGGAACTCCTGCCCGCTGAGCACGACTGCGGCAAGGTGATCCGGGCGCCGCAGGCCGGCCCGTTCGATCGTCGGGGCTGGCTTCGGGCTGGCTTCGGAGGAGCGCCCGGCGACAGCGGCCCGTCCGGCCACGAACTGCTCCACGTCCCTGCGCCGGATCCGGCGATCACCCCTGCGGTTGATCCGGACACTGGACAGGCGCTCCTTGGCGCACCACGCCCGAACCGTGTTGCGGTGTACGCCTGCCAGGCGGGCTGCCTCGGCAATCGTGATCAGCTCGCCCGACGTCGTTCGCTCGAAGGCTGGTGCCACTCGGGACTCGATCTCCATGAAATAGAGCGCGCCCCCCGGATCCGGCCGGACCCCGCGCTTGCTGTGCACCGTAGCCCACGGTCCGGTGTGCATGAATAGCCCGGATGTACGGGGGCGAGGGGTAGACTCGTCGCTGATGGCCAGGCGATCTCGACCGTTCCGCGAATCGACCACGTTTCGTGTCCTGGTCGTGCTCTTCGTGGTGGCCTTCGTGCTCCTGCTCGCCCTGCCCGCAGCCGGCTTCCTGAGCGTGCCCGCGCCGGCGCCATTCGCCGGAGGCGCCAGCCTCCTGCCCTGATCGCCGACTGCGGCTGAGCGTCGGTCAGGCGGGCACCAGCCCGGCGATCGAGTCGATCACGATGTCCGACAGCGGCTCGAGCTCGGCCCGCAGTCCGATCCCCGACAGGACGCCGATCCGCCGACCGGCACCGGCCGCGGTGGCCATCGCCATGTCGGCCATAGCGTCGCCGATCATCGCGGTTCGACCCGGTTCGACGCCGGTCATGCGGCAGACATGGAGGAACGTGTCGGGGGCCGGCTTCGAGCGGATCCCATCGTCGGCGCAGACCGTGGCGTCGATCAGGTGGTCGACACCCAGCCAGGCCAGGGTTGCCTCGGTCGGGGCTCGGTCATCGGACGTGACGACGGCCACCTGCCGCCCGGCAGCCCGGATCAGCGTGAACAGGGCGACGAGATCGGTCAACGGCCGGGCGAGGCCGACCGGGTCGGGTGGTTGCCACGCCGCATCGACGACGGCCAGCGCGGCGACCTGCGATCGGCCGGTTGAGCGGGCCACGAGGTCGGCCGTCATCAGGCGCAGATGGGCCATCGGGGTGGCCGCCAGGGGCGACCCGGGAATCGTCCGGCGGAGGTGGGTGTCGTAGCCGATCTCACGATGGAGTTCCGCCCGGATCGGTTGACCGAGGCCGGCCTCCAGCCGGTCGGCCAGGTCCTCGGCCCAGCCACCCCACATCATTTCGAAGTCGATCAGCGTGCCGTCCTTGTCGAAGACGACCAGGTCCAGACCTGCCAAGTCCAGGGGACCGAAGATCGGGTCGGCCAGGGGGCCGCCCCATTGCCCGACCTGGTTCACGCCGCGTCCAGGTCCTCCGGCACCTCGGCGGCTGCGATCTCGGCCCGGTCCAGGATGAGGCAGGCCTCGGGTGGGAACGAGATCGTGATCGCGGTGCCCCGATCGGGGACGGCCAGGTGGGGATTGTTGAACGTGTCGAACGAGATGGCACCGCTGTTGTCGGTGAACCGGATCCGGACCCGGACGACCGCTCCAAGGAAGGTCACGTCATCGACGATACCGTTCAACTGGTTCATCCCGTCCCGGGCTCCAAGGGCGATCCGCTCGGGCCGGATGGCGACGGTCACGGAGGCCCCCGCCCGGTCGGTGGTAATCGGCCCGGCGGTCCGGATCGGCTGGCCGGCCGCCTCGAGCGTTCCGGCGGCCGGGTCGAGCACCCTCGCCTGGACCACGTTCAGGGTGCCGACGAAGCGGGCCACGAACCCGGTGCTCGGGAAGTTGTAGACCTCGAAGGGCGTCCCGATCTGCTCGATCCGACCCTCGCTCATCACCACGATCCGATCCGAGAGCGAGAGCGCTTCCTCCTGGTCGTGGGTGACGTACACGGTCGTGATCCCGAGCTGGCGCTGGATCGCCCGGATCTCGTTGCGCAGGGACACCCGGATCTTCGCGTCGAGGGCTGAAAGTGGTTCGTCGAGCAGGAGCACCTGCGGCTCGATCGCCAGGGCGCGAGCGAGGGCAACCCGCTGCTGCTGGCCGCCCGACAGCTGCCAGGGATAGCGCTGGGCCTTTTCGGGCAGATGGATCAGCTCCAGCAGCTCGGTGACCCGCTTGTTGATCTGGGCCCTCGGCCGCTTTCGGACCTTCAGCCCGAAGCCCACGTTGTCGGCCACGGTCATGTTCGGGAACATGGCATAGGACTGGAAGACCATCCCCACGTTGCGCTGGTTGGGCGCCATGTCGGTGATGTCGATGCCGTTCACCACGATCGTCCCGGCCGTTGGGCGCTCGAAGCCGGCGATCATCCGGAGCGTGGTGGTCTTGCCGCAGCCGGATGGTCCCAGGAACGAGACGAACTCACCCGGCTCCGCGGCGAGGTCGAAGTTCTGG